>NZ_BAAAMR010000008.1:0-33538 GCF_039529375.1 Actinomadura napierensis | reverse complement strand
GGCGTCCTGCTGCGCCGCGTACGCCGCCGGGCCACCGGCGAGCCGCGCCGCCTGCTCGAACCGCTGCTGCGCCTCGCCGAGCAGGGTGCGGGCGAAGGCCAGCTCCGCCATGGACCAGGCGAGCCGGCAGGCGTCCGCGCGCTGCTCCGGCTGGTCGGCGGCCCAGGTGAGGGCGGCCCGCATGTCCTCCGCCACGGAGTCGAACCGGGCGCGCCAGTCCGCACCGCCGGTGTCGCCGAGGGCGTCCGCGCTGGCCAGGCACCAGCGCAGATGCCGTGCCCGGACGCCGGCCAGCTCGCCGGCGCCGGTCAGCCGCTCCGTCCCGTACTGGCGGATCGTCTCCAGCGCGTGGTACCGGGTGCCGGTCTCCGACGGCGCCACGGCCAGCAGGCTCTGCTCGGCCAGCCTGCCGAGCCCGTCGACGACCGCCGCGGCGTCCAGCGGCCCGAACCCGGCGACCTCGACGGCCACGTCGGGGGTGAACGGCGCGACGAACACCGACACCCGGTGCAGGAGCGCCTGGTCCGGCGGCTCCAGCAGGTCATGGCTCCAGTCCAGCACCGCCCGCACCGACCGGTGCCGGTCGTCGGCGCGGGACCCGCCGGTGAGGATCCGCAGCTGGTCGGAGAGGCCGGCGGTGAGGCCGTCCAGCCCGAGCGTCGACCACCGCGCCGCCGCCAGCTCGATCGCCAGCGCCATGCCGCCGAGCCCCTCGCAGACGGCCGCGACCTCCTCGCCCGCCGCCGGGCCCGGCGGCAGGCCGACCGCCGCCGCCCGGTCCATGAACAGGGCCACCGCCTCCGACTCGTCGCCGCCCTCCCGCGACAGCGGCGGGACGGGGAAGACCCGCTCGAACGGCACCATCAGCCGGGCCCGGCTCGTCACGAGCACCCGCAGCCGCGGGCACGCCGCCAGCAGCCGCTCCAGGAACGGCGCGACCCCGTCGCGCACGTGCTCGCAGTTGTCCAGCACCAGCAGCGCCCGGTGGTCCGCGAGCGCGGCCAGCACCGCGTCGTCGATGCCGATGCCGGGCTGCTCGCCCACGCCGACCGCCGCCGCGACCGCCGACCCCACCCGGTCCGGCTCGGTGATCGGGACGAGGTCGACGAACCACACCCCGTCGGCGAACGCGCCGGCCGTGTCGTTCGCCATGTCCGCCGCCACCTGCAGCGCGAGGCGCGTCTTGCCGACGCCGCCCGGGCCGGCCACCGTCACCAGCCGGTGCGCCCGCACCGCCTCGGCCAGCTCCGCGCGCTCCCGCACCCGGCCGACGAACGACGTCAGCGCCGCGGGCAGGGCGGGCGCCGAGCGCGACCGCTCGGCGCGCGCGACCTCGGCCGCGTGCCGGGCGAGCGCCCGCCGGTCCGGCAGCTGCAGCTTGCGCAGCAGCGAGGAGACGTGCGACTCCACGGTGCGCACCGAGATGACCAGGCGCGCGGCGATCTCCGCGTTGGTGAGGTGCTCCCCGAGCAGCGCGAGCACTTCGGCTTCCCGGGCGGAGACCGCTGGGCTGTGCATCGGCTCATTATCCGTGGTCGGTTTCCGTGATCAGCACGGAGGCGGCCCGTGGCCCCGCCGGGAGAGGCTCTGACCACGGCGATCGGCCCGGCCGATCGCGACCCGCGACCCCAGGAGCGACCATGAGCACCGCACCCCGCCCGCGCGGCCTGCGCCGCCGCGACACCGAGCACCGGCTCGCCCACGACGTCGACGTCTGGGTGGCCAGCGCGTCCGCCGACGGCGTCCCGTACCTCGTGCCGCTGTCCTTCGACTGGGACGGGGAGACCCTCCTGGCGGCCACCCCGGCGAACAGCCCCACCGGCCGGAACCTGGCCGCCACCCGGACCGTCCGGCTCGGGCTGGGCCCCACCCGCGACGTCTCGATGATCGACGGCGACGTCGAGGTCCTGGAGCTCGACGCGCTGCCGCAGGAGCGGGCCGACCGGTTCGCCGAACACGCCGGCTTCGACCCGCGCGAGGCGGCCGGGCCGTACCGGTGGTTCCGCATCACCCCGCGCCGCGTCCAGGCCTGGCGCGAGGCGGACGAGCTGGCGGGCCGCGAGCTGATGCGCGACGGCCACTGGCTGACCTGACCCCGGCGGGCCCGCCGGGACTCCGCCGGTCGTTGATGGTGGGATCGTGGGGGACGTCGGGCAGGGCCGTGCGTGCGGGAGGTCGGGTTGAGCGGGCAGGAGGCGATCGGCGAGGCCGTCGCCAGGACCGTCCGGGCGCTGCGGGCCGGACACGGCTGGAGCCTGGACGAGCTGGCCGGGCGGTCCGGCGTCAGCAAGGGCGTCCTGGTCGGGCTGGAGCAGGGGCGCGGCAACCCCAACCTCGGCACGCTCATCCGGATCTCGGACGCGCTCGGCGTGCCGCTGACCCGGCTGGTGCAGGTGGAGGAGGAGCCGCCGGTGCGGGTGTTCCGCCCGGAACGGCACGTCGTGCTGTGGGAGGGCGAGAACGGCGGGACGGGGACGCTGCTGGCGGGCAGCGACCCGCGCCCGTCGCTGGAGCTGTGGCGGTGGGAGCTGCGGCCCGGCGAGGCCCGGGACAGCGACCCCCACGTCCCCGGCACCAAGGAGATCGTCTACGTGGAGGCGGGCACGCTGACCCTCCGCGTGGACGGCCGCACCGACCTCATCGAGGCGGGGACCGCCGCCGTGTTCGTCGGGGACCGCCCGCACTCCTACGGCAACGCGGCCTCGGACGACCTGCGGTTCGTCCTCGCCGTCCTCGACCTCTGACCCACCGCCCCCGCCCGAACGAGCGGATCCCTCCTCCCCGCGGTCGTGGTCAGGAGGTCAGGCGGACGGGCATGGCCAGGTAGCGGAAGCCGGTGTCGGAGGGGGCGTCGGGGTCCGGCTCCTCGCCGTCCTTGCGGTCGGGGATGCCGGTGAGCAGGGCGGCCTTGGTGGGGCCGGCGCATTCGAGCCGGGCGTACTCGGTGTCGATGCCGGCCAGGCCGTCCAGCAGGTACTGCGGCGCGAACGCGATGTCGATGTCGTCGCCGGACAGCTCGACGCCGACGCTCTCGTTCGCGCGGGCCGAGTCGCCCGACGCGGCGCGGATGCGGACCTCGCCGGCGGTGAAGGCGAGCCGGATCGGGGTGCCGCGCTCGGTGACCAGCGACGCCCGCTTGATCGCCTCGACGAACGGGGCGGTGCGGATCTCGGCGACCGACGTCCAGTCGCCGGTGAGCCGGGACCGGTAGTTGATGTACTGGTCGTCGAGCAGGCGGCTGGTCATGCTGCGGCCCCCGCCGGAGACGCCGATCAGGGTGTCGGCGGCTCCGGTGAGGTCGATGGCGACCTCGGCGCCGGGCCGGATGGCCTTGGCGGTGTCGGCGAGGGTGCGGGCGGGCACGACGACGCCGGCGGTGAAGCCGGCCTCGGCCGGGGACCAGGTCAGCTCGCGGGCGGCGATGCGGTACCGGTCGGTGCAGGCGAGCCACATGGTGTCGCCGTCGATGTCGATGCGGACGCCGGTGAGCATCGGCAGGGTGTCGTCGCGGCCGGCGGCCGGGACGACCTGGCCGACGGCGGCGGCGAACAGGTCGCCGGGGACGGTGCCCGCGCGGGCGGGCGGCTCGGGGAGCGTCGGGTAGTCCTCGACGGGCAGCGTGAGCAGGCCGAACTCGGCGGGCCCGCAGCGCAGCACGACCTCGGCGCCCTTGGTGGTGAACTCCACCGGCTGCGCGGGCAGGTTCCGGACGATCTCGGCGAGGAGCCGGCCGGGGACGAGCGCGCGGCCGGGTTCGGCGACGTCGGCGTCGATCCGCGCGCGGGCCGACACCTCGTAGTCGAATCCGGCGAGGGCCAGCCCGCCGTCGGCGGTGGCCTCGACGAGCATGCCGGCCAGGACGGGCAGCGCCGGGCGCGCGGGCAGCGTCCGCGCCGCCCACGCCACGGCCTCGGCGAGCGTCTGACGGTCGACTCGGAACTCCACCTTGGTCTGCCTTTCCCGATTCCACGTCCCTCTTCAAGCACGGTAACCGCCGGCACTGACAATCCGCGGTCCCCCCGGTCGGGAAAGGCCCGGCCCGCCGTCCGCGCAGGATGGTCTGAGGGGTCAGAACAGGACCTGGTCTGCGGTGCGGGTCTTGCGCTCGAAGTCGAGGAGGTAGCGCTTGCGGTCGAGTCCGCCGCCGTAGCCGGTGAGGCTGCCGGTGGATCCGACGACGCGGTGGCACGGGACGATGACGCCGACCGGGTTCTTGCCGTTGGCGAGGCCGACGGCACGGGACGCGCTGGGCTTGCCCAGCTCGACGGCCAGCTCGCCGTAGGTGGTGGTCTCGCCGTAGGGGATCTCTCGCAGCGCGGCCCAGACGCGTCCTTGGAACGGTGTGCCGCGCAGGGCGAGCGGCAGGTCGAAGTCGGTCAGGTCACCCGCGAAGTACGCGGCGAGCTGCTCAGCCGCGGCGGCGAAGGGCTCGGCGTCCGGGTTCCCGGGGGTACCGAAGGTCTCCTGAGGCGGACGGTGCCGCTGATTCACCATGTAGAGGCCGGACAAGGCGCCGTCCATGGCCACCAGGGTGAGCGGCCCGACGGGACTGTCCACGACGACATGCGTCGGTTCCATGGGATGTCTCCTGGTCAGTTGGCGGGGAGGAGGTTGATGGGGTGGTCGCCCGTCGCCCACAGGTACTGGACGGCGTAGGCGCGCCATGGGCGCCATTGTGCGGCGTGCTTGGTGAGGGCCGCCGGTGTGGCGGCCAGGCCCAGCGCCTTGGCGGCGGCCTTGATGCCGAGGTCGCCCGGTATGAACGCGTCGGGGTCCCCTAGGGCGCGCATCGCGATGGTCTCGACCGTCCAGGGGCCGAAGCCGGGGAGGGCGGCGAGACGCGAGCGGGCCTCTTCCCAATCACTCCCTACACCGAGGTCGATCTCGCCATTGGCGAGCGCGTCGACGAGGGTGGTGAGCGTGGTGCGCCGGGTCTTGGGGAAGGCGAGTGCCTCGGGGTCCAGTTCCGCCAGTGCGGCCGGTGTGGGGAAGAGGTGGGTGAGGCCGCCTCCCGGGTCGGTGATGGGGTCGCCATAGGCGGTGACGAGGCGCGCCGCGTGTGTGCGCGCGGCGGCCACGGACACCTGCTGTCCGAGGACGGCCCGGACGGCGAACTCCGGTGCGTCCATGGTGCGCGGCACACGGCGCCCGGGTGATTTGTCGACAAGCGGTGCCATGACGGGGTCCGCCCGAAGGAGGTCGTCCACGGCGACGGGATCGGCGTCGAGGTCGAGCATCCACCGGCATCGGCTTATCGCGATGGTCAGGTCGCGCAGGTCGCTGAGCGTCAGCGTGCAGGCGACATGGTCGGGGCGCGGGCTCAGGGCGGCGATGCCGTGCCCGTGGGGGAGCCGCATGGTGCGGCGGAAGGCGCCGTCCCGCCACTCCTCGACGCCGGGGACGGCGGTGGCCGTCAGATGTCCGAAAAGGTTGTCGGGGCAGAGCGGCGCGCGGAACGGGAGCCGCAGCGACAGCGATCCCGAGCCCGCGGGCGGGTGCCCCTTGGCGACGCGGTCCCGCAGCCCGCTCGGGGTGAGCGCGAACACCTCCCGGACGGTGTCGTTGAACGCGCGGATGCTGGCGAATCCCGCCGCGAAGGCGATGTCGCCCATGGGAAGCGGTGTCGTCTCGATGAGGAGCCGCGCTGTCTGGGCTCGTTGCGCGCGTGCGAGGGCGAGTGGTCCCGCGCCGAGTTCGGCGTTGAGCTGGCGTTCGATCTGGCGGGTGCTGTAGCCGAGGCGTCCGGCGAGGCCGGGGACGCCGTCGCGGTCGACGACGCCGTCGGCGATGAGGCGCATCGCGCGCGCCACCACGTCGGCGCGGTGGTTCCATTCGGGGGAGCCGGGGCTGGTGTCGGGCCGGCAGCGCTTGCAGGCGCGGAAACCGGCCTGCTGCGCGGCGGCGGCGCTGGGGTAGAACCGCATGTTCTGGGGCTTCGGGGGCACGACCGGGCAGCTCGGACGGCAGTAGATCCCGGTGGTCACGACCCCGGTGAAGAACCATCCGTCGAAGCGGGCGTCCTTCGACTGGACGGCCCGCACGCACCTTTCCACGTCTTCGTGCATGCCTCCAGCATCACCGATGGTCAGCCATGTTCACTGGCGGAAAAGCGACATCATCCTCGCGGCCCTCCAGCGGGCCGCCGGCGGCATGACGTCGCAGGTAATCGATCTTCGGGCGGCCTGTTGGCAGCGTAGGGGTCACCGGGGACGGACGAACCCGGACGAATGACACGAACGACAGGAGAACCGAGATGAGCGACGTTCAGCAGCGGGTCGAGCGCTACCTGGCCGCCTGGAACGAGACCGACCCCGCCGCCCGCCGCGCCGCGATCGACGCGCTATGGACCGAGAACCCCGTCTACGTCGACCCGCTCGGCGTCGCCGAGGGCCGCGACGCGATCGACGCGTTCATCGCCGCCGCGCAGGGCCAGTTCCCCGGCCTGGTGTTCCGGGCCGCCGGCGTGGTCGACGCCCACCACGACGTGGCCCGCTTCACCTGGGAGCTCGGCCCCGAGGGCGGCGAGGCGCTCGTGGTCGGCTTCGACGTGGCGACCTTCGACGACGCCGGCCGCTTCGACCGCGTGACCGGCTTCCTCGACAAGGTCCCGGTCTGAAGAGATCGAGCCGCAGGTGAAGAAGGCGATGTGCCGGTCGCGGCCCGCGCCCGGCACATCGCCTTCTCCGGTTCAGATCTGCCGCAGGGCTCCCCCGTCGACGGCCCATTCGGCGCCTGTCACCTGGGACGCCAGCCGGGACAGCAGGAAGGCGATGACGCGTGCCACGTCCTGCGGGGTGCCGAGCCGTCCCGTCGGGAGCCGGCGCTCCTCCCGGACGAAACGGTCGATCGCCTGCTCCACCGGCAGCCCGTACTGCTCCGACAGCTGCTCGGCGAACCCGCCGGGCTCGTCCCACAGCCGCGTCCGCGTGGGGCCGGGAGTGACGACGTTGGAGCGGATGCCACACCGGCCGAACTCCCCCGCCAGCGTCTTCGACACCGACAGCAGCGCCGTCTTGGACGCCGCATAGTCGACCAGCGGCGTGTCGGGGAAGCGCGCGGCCTCGCTCGACACGTGCACCAGGCTGCCCGCGCCCTGGTCGATCAGCGCGGGGAGCGCGGCGCGCGCCATCCGGACGGCGGCGTGGAAGTTCAGCTCGAACGTGGCGTGCCACTGATCGTCGGTCACGTCCAGGAAACCGATCCGCGAGTCGAGGGCTCCGGCGTTGTTGACCAGGCCGTCCAGGCGTCCGTGCCGGTCGAGCGCGGCGTCCACGATCCGCTGCGCGGCGGACGGGTCGGTGAGGTCGGCGGCGACGCCGTCCCCGAGCGGGGTGCGGGCGACGCCGACGACGCGCGCACCCTCGTCCGCGAGCAGCCGGGCGGTCGCCGCGCCGATCCCGGCGGAGGCGCCGGTGACGATGAACACCCTGCCGGCGAGTTCGAGATCCATCGGAGGTCGTCCCTTCCAGGAGTTCAGGAGCGGCGGAGGAACAGCCCGACCAGGGCGGCTCCGGCGAGGGCGATCAGCGCGTTGACCAGCGTCGCGACGTGCACGCCGCCGAGGACGGAGGAGTTCGCGGTGGCGACGGCGCTCATCACCGGGATGCCGAGGGTGATCGCGACCTGCTGGGTCATGGTGGCGAGGCCGGTCGCCAGGCCCTGCTCGCCGTCCGGCAGCCCGGACGTCGCGGTGCCCATGAACGCGACGATCGCGACGAGGTTCCCGAACCCGCCGATCGCGGTCGCGGCCAGCATCAGCGGGAGCGCGGAACGATCGGCGCCGAGGCCGAGCAGCGCGGCGGTCGCGGCGGCCTGCAGGACGAGCCCGGCGACCAGCGTCGCCCGCCCGCCGAACCGGCCCATGATCCGGGGTGCGGCGACGCCGCCCGCGAACGTCCCGGCGCCGAGGACGCCGAGCGCGAGGCCGGTGGTCAGCGGCGAGAAGTCCAGCACCTGCTGCAGGTAGAGGGTCATCAGGAACACCAGCGAGGTCTCGGTGGCGAAGGCCACGAAGCCGCCCGCGTTGCCCCAGGTGACCGTCCGGCGCGTCAGCACGCTCAGCGGCGCGAGCGGGGCCGGGGAACGCCGCTCGACCAGCACGAACGCGACCAGCAGGACGACGGCGGCGGCAAGCGCGACGAGGGCGACCGGGTCGGTCCAGCCGTGCTGCCCGGCGGCCGTGATGCCGTAGACGAGGGCGAGCAGGCCGCCGGTGACGGTGACCGCGCCGGGGACGTCCAGCCGCGCGCGGTCCCGCGAGCGGCTCTCTGCGACCAGCGCGGGCGTCACCGCAAGGATCACCACCGCGACCGGCACGTTGATCAGGAACGCCCAGCGCCAGCTCAGCAGGTCGGTGAGCACGCCGCCGAGCACCGCACCGACGGTGAAACCGGCCGACATGAGCGCGCCACTGAGGCCGAGCGCCCGCGTCCGCAGCGGCCCCTCGGGGAACGAGGTGGTCAGCAGCGACAGCGCCGCGGGCGTCGCGATCGCGGTCGCCAGGCCCTGCAGCACGCGGGCGGTCAGCAGCATCGCGGGGGACGCGGCGAACCCGCCGATCAGCGAGCCGGCGGCCAGCAGCGCCATGCCGGCGAGCAGCATCCGGCGGCGTCCCGCCAGGTCGGCGACGCGGCCGAACAGCAGCGTGAAGCCGGCGGCGGGCAGCGCGAACGCGGTCGCGATCCACTGCAGCTGGTCCAGGCCGAAGCCGAGGCCGCGGCCGACCACCGGAAGCGCCACGTTGAGGATGGAGAAGTCAATGGCGAGCATGAACTGCGCGCCGAGGAGCAGGGTAAGGATCAGCTTGTGCCGCGGGGACATCCGCTCGGGGGCGGCGACCGCGGCGTTCGTGAGAACGCTCATAGCAGCGACTCTCGCGCCGCGCGGCGCGCCTACCCAGCCCCCGGCCTTTCGTACCACCGGCAGTAGCAGGCTTAACGGATAATCTCACCGGCATGGCGCGCAACACCGAACTGGGCGATTTCCTCAAGTCGCGGCGGGCACGGCTGCGTCCCGAGGACGCCGGCGTCGCCTCCTACGGGACGCGCCGCCGCGTGCCGGGACTGCGGCGCGAGGAGCTGGCGCAGCTGGCGGGCGTCAGCGTCGCCTACTACATCCGGCTGGAGCAGGGCACGGCGGACGGTGTGTCCACCGAGATCCTCGACGCGATCTCGCGGGCGCTGCGGCTGGACGCCGACGAGCACGCCCACCTGCACCGGCTCGCGCATCCGCCGCGCCGTTCCCGCCCGCGCGCCCCCGCCCGGCTGCGTCCGCCGCTCCAGCACCTGCTGGACTCGATCACGCACGCGCCCGCGTACGTCGTCGGGCACTACACCAACGTCGTCGGCTGGAACCGGCTCACCGCCGCGATCTTCGTCGACCTCGCGAACGTCCCGCCGGACGAGCGGACCTGGTCGCACCAGATCCACCTCAACGCCGACTACCGGGTGCGGCTCGGGGACAACTGGATCACGGTCGCCCGCCGCAACGTCGCCTACCTGCGCTTCCGCTCCGGGCAGGACCCGGACGACCCGCGCCTGCGCGCGCTGATCGGCGACCTGCGGGAGCGGAGCCCCGAGTTCGGGCGGCTGTGGTCGGCGCACCACGTCACCGACCTGGCGTACGGCGAGGCCCGCATCGACCACCCCGACGTCGGACGGCTCGTCCTGCCGTTCGAGACCCTGCACCTGCCGGGCGACCCCGAGCTCAGCCGGCTGATGCTCTACGCCGCCGAGCCCGGCTCGCCGTCGGAGGCCGCGCTCCGCAAGCTCGCGGAGACGTCCCGGCACCTGTCCAGCGCCGACCTCGCCGCCATGGGGTCACTCGACGGCGGCGCGGAAGGCGGCGTCGCGGTCGGCGGTGGCCAGGGCGGTGTTAAGGACGGCGACGATGGCGAAGGCGACCGCTAGGGCGGTGTGGTCGACGCCATAGAGCGCGAGGGCCCCGGCGCCGAAGACGACCGCCTTCACCAGCAGCACGAACGGCAGCGCGACCTTGAAGCGGGCGCGGGGCGCGGCGAACATCCCCCACAGGACCATCGCCGCCGCCGGCGTCCCGATGCCGAGGACGATGTGGACGATCATGTTCCCGCCCGTGGTGAAGCCCCACCACGCCAGCGCTGCGAGCGCGGCGATCTCCAGCAGGAAGGCCAGGCCCTCGTTCAGCACGTGCAACGGACCTGGTAGACGCATGCGTTGATCGTCCCACCGGGCTCCCCGCCGCCGCTACCCTGCTCCCTGTGGACGAGCGGACCGTGATCGGCTGGCACGAGGACGGCCGGGACCGCTCGGCGCGATGGCGGTCGGAGAGCGGCGCGGCTCCGCCCCGCCGCGTGGTGGCCGCCGACGACGCGACGCGGGCCGACGAGGCGTACCGGCTGGCCTGCGAGGGCACGGCGCTGCTGTGGCGCGGCGACTTCCAGAACGCGCGCCAACTGCTCACGGCGATGGCGCGGCGGGTCGACCGGACGCCGCGTAAACGCAAGCGCAAGACGGAGCAGCCGTCCCAGGTCCAGGCGTTCCACCTCTACCGGCAGGCGCGCGCGCAGCGCGCCCGTACGCTCGGCATGCTCCTCATCCCGGTCGAGCCCGGACACACGATCCCGCTACGGCGCGCACCGGACGTCGTAGCGGCGTGCACGGAGGCGTACGGTCCGGCTGACGAGCCCTATGTCACGTCCTTGCGGGAGCTGCTCGGGCTGGTCGGCGCGCACGAGTGGCGGGAGAAGGGCGTGCCGATCCCTGCGCTGGGAGGCGATCGCGTCCACCCGCACTACGGGGTGTTCTCGCCGGTAAGGGGCGAGTACGTGGACCTCGTCGCGCAAGCGCCGCTGCCCGCGACGACGGTCGCGTTCGACATCGGTACGGGGACGGGCGTGCTCGCCGCAGTGCTCGCGCGGCGCGGGATGGAACGCGTCGTCGCCACCGACCAGGACCCGCGCGCGCTTGCCTGCGCCCACGACAACATCGAGCGGCTGGACCTGGCCAAGCGCGTCGAACTCGTCCAGGTCGACCTGTTCCCGGAAGGACGCGCGCCGCTCATCGTGTGCAACCCGCCCTGGCTTCCGGGCAAGCCGGCTACGCCGCTCGAACACGCGGTGTACGACGCGGGCGGCCGGATGCTGCGCGGTTTCCTGGCCGGTCTCGCCGGCCGTCTGGAACCGGGCGGCGAGGGCTGGCTGATCATGTCCGACCTGGCCGAACACCTCGGGCTGCGCTCGCGCGAGGAGTTGCTCGGGCTGTTCGACGCGGCCGGCCTGACCGTCGCCGGACGCCTCGACACCAAGCCCGCTCATCCCCGCACCGCCGACGCCGACGACCCCCTGCACGCCGCCCGCGCCGCCGAGACGACGTCCCTCTGGCGGCTCGCCGCCCGCTAGTCACACGTGGCTGCGGTGCGCCGTCTCTGGGCCGATGACGCGGAGGAGTTCGAGGGCCTCCATGGCGCCCGAGCCGGGCGGCGGCGTGAAGACGAACACCCGCTGGTCCTCGGCCGGGGTCAGCAGGGCCTCGGTGTCGAACTCGATGGCGCCGATCTCCGGGTGCAGCACCTTCATCCGGCTGGTGCGGTGGACGGCGACCTCGTGCCGCTCCCATAGCCGGGTGAACTCCTCGCTCGCGCCGTGCAACCGTTCGACCAGCGCGGACGCGGCGGCGTCGTTGCCGCGGCGGACGGCGGCGGCACGCAGGTGGGCGACGTGCTGCCGGCTGTGGTGCTCGTGCTCGTCCTCCGGATACGCCGACCGGACGAACGGGTCGGTGAACCACCGCCACACGATGTTCCGGTCAGGCTCCTCGACCGTGCAGACGCAGCCGAAAAGGGCCTCGGCGAGGGCGTTCTGAGCGAGCAGGTCGCCGAGGTCACCGAGGATCTGCGCGGGCGTCTCGTGCAGCCGGTCCAGCAGGTAGAGCAGGCCCGGCCGGACGTGCTCGCCCGCGAACGGGCCCGCCGGCGGCCGGTGCCCGGCGAGCAGGTACAGGTGGTCGCGCTCGTCCGCGGTCAGCCGCAGCGCACGGGCGAGCGAGCCGAGCAGCTGCGCCGACGGCTGCGGGCTGCGGGCCTGTTCGAGGCGCATGTAGTAGTCCGCCGACATGCCCGCGAGCTGCGACACCTCTTCGCGGCGCAGCCCCGGGGTGCGGCGGCGCGGCCCGGCGGGCAGGCCGACCTCCTGCGGGCGCAGCCGCTCGCGGGAGCGGCGGAGGAAGTCGGCGAGCTCCGTGCGGTCCATCTGCATGCCCCCATGATTCCGCGCCCGGCCTGCATGTTCGAAGGGCTCAGACTGGGACCGCCCGTCCTAGCCAAAGCGGTCCGCGCGACTACGCCGAGCTGGACACCGGCCATGTCGCGTTGGAGGAGCGTCCGGACGAGTTCGTGAAGCTCGTCCGGGAGTTCTCGACCGGCCGTGACCCGCGTCCCGCGGCGGCGCGCCCAGCCTGGTAGATCGAATACCAGGTTGAGCGGGCCCTGGTTACCTCCGCCGCCCGCCGAGCAGGATGGGGCCATGCGTCCCATCGACCAGCAGACCATCCTGATCACCGGCGCGACCGACGGGCTCGGCCGCGCCCTGGCCGGCGAGCTCGCCGCCGAGGGCGCGACGGTGCTGGTGCACGGCCGCGACGACCGGCGCGGCGAGGACACCCTCAAGGAGATCGGCGGCCGGGCGTCCTGGTACCGCGCCGACCTGGCGTCGTTCGCCGAGACCCGCGCGCTCGCCGAGGCGGTCCGCGCCGACCATCCCCGGCTGGACGTCCTGGTCAACAACGCCGGGATCGGGACCGCCGGGCCGCGCCGGGAGAGCGCCGACGGCCACGAGCTGACCTTCCAGGTCAACTACCTCTCCGGGTACCTGCTGACCCGGCTGCTGCTGCCGGTGCTGACCGCCTCCGCGCCGGCCCGCATCGTCAACGTCAGCAGCCTCGGGCAGGCCGCCATCGACTTCGACGACCCGATGATCACCCGCGGCTACAACGGGACCCGCGCCTACGGCCAGAGCAAGCTCGCGCAGATCATGTTCACCGTCGACCTCGCCGCCGAGCTGGCCGGGACGGGCGTCACCGCGACCGCCCTGCACCCGGCCACCTACATGCCGACGAAGATGGTCCCGTCGCCGATCAGCACGCTGGAGGAGGGCGTCCGCGCGACGCACCGGCTCGTCACCGACCCGGCCCTGGACGAGGTGTCCGGCCGGTTCTTCAACGGGCTGCGGGAGTCGCGCGCGAGCGACCAGGCCTACGACCCGAAGGCCCGCGCCCGGCTCCGCGAGCTGTCCGAGCGGCTCACCACCCCCTGACGTCAGGCGTTCTGCAACTCCCAGACCACGCTCGAGCGGACCCGGGAGATCCGCCAGCCGTCCGGCGTGCGGGCCGCCTCCAGGGCGTACCGCTCGCCCAGCACGCGCGGCCCGCCGTCGTGCGCGAAGACGACGAGCAGGTTGGCGTCGATGGCGGCCCGGTCGCCGTCGACCTCGATCAGCGGGTTCGTGATGAAGTGCTGCGTCGGGACGGTGTGGTTGCGGCGGGCCTGCACGGCCAGCGCGTCGGCTCCCCTGGACGTCCCGCCGGGCGTCGTGACCTCGGCGTCCTCGGTGAAGACGGCGTGGGCGTCGTCGAAGCGCTTGTCGTCCAGCCACCGGCCGAGCCGTCCGACCAGCTCGATCAGTTCGTCGTTGTCCATGGCCCCTCCATTTGTTGGCATGGCCAATATTGGTACGCCCCACAGTAGCGTGGATCGTTGGCTCTGCCAACAAGTAGACTGGCGCGCGTGATCTCCGACGACGCCCGGCCGCCCGAACGGCTCCGGCACGCCGCCAGCTGGCTGATCAGCCAGGCCTCCGCGCAGAGCCACCGGCTCGTCGCCGACGGCTTCGCCGCCGCCGGCGCGCGCGGGTACCACTACCGGCTGCTCGCCACGCTGGAGGAGTACGGCCCGGCCAGCCAGGCCGACCTCGGCCGGCGCGCCGCCATCGACCGCAGCGACGTCGTCGCCGCCCTCAACGAGATGGCCGCCAAGAAGCTGGTCGAACGCGCCCCCGACCCGGCCGACCGGCGGCGCAACATCATCACGCTCACCCCCGCCGGCCGCCGCCACCTGCGCGAACTCGACGATGTCCTGGCCGGCATCCAGGACGCGCTGCTCGCGCCGCTGTCCCCGCCAGAACGCGTGCAGCTCACCGAGCTGCTCACCCGCGTCACCGACCACCACGCGAAAACCCGCCCATGACCCTGCACTTCGTCGAACTCCCGCCTCCGGTCATGACCGCTCTGCTGGACGGTGACCTCTCCGCCGCCTCCGCCCTCGCCGGCGCCCCGCTCACCGAGTACTTTGTCGACGACGACGCCAAATGGCTCTGGCGGTACCGGCTCGACCAGTTGCAGCGGTCCCCCGAGGACGCCGCCTGGATCGTCCGCGCCGCCGTCAGTGAACCCGGCGGCGCCGTCGTCGGGCACTGCGGCTTCCACTCCGCGCCCGACGAGAACGGCACCGTCGAGATCTCCTACTCCGTCGACCCCGCCCACCGGCGCCGCGGCCACGCCACCGCCATGCTCGCCGCCCTCCTGGACCGCGCCACCGCCGAACCGTCCGTCCGGACCGTCCGCGCCTCGGTCGGCCCCCGCAACGCCGCGTCCCTCGCCACCCTCGCCGGCCACGGATTCACCCACGTCGGCGAGCAGTGGGACGACCTCGACGGCCGCGAGCTCGTCTTCGAGCGTCCCGTCCGCTGAGCCCGCCGTGGCGTCAGCCGATCGGCATCGTCACCGCGATCGGCCAGGCCAGCAGGACGCCGCCGACCAGCGCGGTCACCCACACGGGCGCCCGGACCGCGCGCAGCGCCGCCGCCTGGACGCCCTGCCAGACCAGCAGCGCGGCGATCAGCGGCGCCACCAGCAGCACGAACCACGACACCAGGCCGAGGACGGCGGCCAGCCCCAGACCGGCCAGTGCCCCGGCCGCCGTCCAGGCGTGGATCAGCGCGGCGGCCCGCGCGCCATATCCCTCGCACAACGCCTCGATCCCGGCGAAGAACACCATGGCGCACAAGGCGACCGCCGCCAGCGCCCAGGGCCGGGGCCCGACCGGAACGGCATGCGCCCAACCCAACTGAGCCGGCACGGCGAACGACACCACCGTCAACACCACCAGCACGACGGCGGCCGTGGCGATCCGCCTCCACGACCGTCCGCCCGCCTCCTCGCGGCCCCTGCGCCGGACGAGCCGCACCGCGGCGCACAGGACGCCGATGACGCCGAAGAACCCGGCCAGCGGCCCCGCCAACCCCACCGGCAGCAGCCCTAGCGGAATGACCGCGACGCCCGCGACCGCCGCCAGGACAGCGCCCGCAGGCGCGCCCAGAACAAGGGGCAACGGCAGCTTCGCGTGCCCGCCGCGCTCACCAACGGGCCGCCCCAGCAGCGCCGACGCGATCGCGCCGAAACTCAGCACGGCCGCCAGATGCAGCAGCATCGCCGATCCCGCCCGCTGGAACGGCCGGATCCCAACACTCCCACCGGCGGGACGGCCGAAAGCCCGATCGAACCAGGCGGCCGCCTCGCGGTGCGTCCGCGGCTGGAAGAGGACACCGACATGTTCGGCGCCGCCCACGATGACGGCCCGCCGCGCCGTCCCCGCGCGCGGATCCCCGTACGTGACGCCGGCACGCCCCTGTGGATAAGCCGCCCGGAGCGCGCCGACGGCCCCGTCACGGAAGTCGGCGAACTCCAGGCCGCCCGCGAGCAGGAGCAGGTTCCGCGGACGCGAAGCCGCCCCGCCGAACGGCATCGTCCCCTGCGAAATGGCCACCGTCGCCCGAACGTCCGGATGCGCTTCCGCGTAACGCACCACGGCGGCGGCGCCCATCGAATGGCCGAGAAGGCCGATCCGCGCGCCGTCCACCCCCGGCAGGGTCCGCAGATGACGGACCGCGACGTCCAGGTCCCGGTCCAGCCGCGCGTCCGCGGCCGGCCCGTCTCCCATGTTCGGCAACCGTTCGGTATTGGCGCCGCCACCCGCGAGATCCACCAGCTCGACCACGTACCCGCGACGCGCCAGCGTGTCCGCGAACCCCCGCATGAGCTGCATGCTCGCCGACAGCCCGTGCGCGACCACCACCCCCGGAAGCCGCCGCGCCTCTCCCTCGGGCCGCACCACCTCCACCGGCACCCCCGACACCACGGCGGACCGCCGCTCGACCCCCCGGTCAGCCGTCACCAACCCGGCGACCCCCACCACGGCCGCGACCACGGCGACCACCAGCACCGCGCACCGCCCCCACCGTTTCTCCCGCACCCTCAGATGGACGCGATCGAATCCACCCAAGTTCACCGAAAGCCCCGTCGCTAGAGTCCTGGCGTGGCGACGCGTAAGCCGAAGACGCAGGACGGCATCGAGGACGCCGCGCTGCTCATCCTGGAATGGCTCGCGGAACAGGGCGTGCACGCCACCCTCAGAGTGGACCCCGAGCGCCTCGCCGAAGGACGCCCCGCCTGGACCTTCGCAGCGAGCGGCGGCCCCTTGCCACACGGAATGCGCGCCGACGGAGCCGACGCGGACGCATGCCTGTCACTGGCACTGGCCGTACTACGCGAAGCAGGAGTCGACGTCCCCTATTGAGCGGGGCGACATCGATGGCGGGACCCCCTACCGCGGCCGTGGTCGAGGTCGGTGAGCCCGGCGATCCGCAGATCCGCGCCCCATAGGACGTTGTGCAGGCCCAGGTCCGAACGGCTGCTGCCGCTGCCCCCCGGAGCCGCCGAACGCGATGCGGCGGGCGCGACGCTGGAAGCCGAGGCGTCGGCGCATGTATCGGTCGTCCACGGTGACCAGCAGCCACAGAACCTCCGGCCCGCGGGACGGGTTCGCCGCCGCGCACGGACCGCTACTGGGCCATGTCGACGAATCGGCTGTAGTGGCCCTGGAACGCGACCGTCACCGTGGCGGTGGGGCCGTTACGGTGCTTGGCCACGATCAGGTCGGCCTCACCCGCGCGCGGCGACTCCTTCTCGTAGGCGTCCTCGCGGTGCAAAAGGATCACCATGTCCGCATCCTGCTCAATCGAGCCAGATTCACGCAGGTCGGACACCATGGGCTTCTTGTCGGTGCGCTGCTCGGGACCACGGTTGAGCTGCGACAGCGCGATGACCGGGACGCCGAGCTCCTTGGCGAGCAGCTTCAGCGAGCGGGAGAACTCCGACACCTCGACCTGGCGGCTCTCGACCCGCTTGCCGGACGTCATCAGCTGCAGGTAGTCGATGATCACCAGCCGCAGGTCGTGCTGCTGCTTCAGCCGCCGGCACTTCGCCCGGATCTCCATCATCGACATGTTCGGCGAGTCGTCGATGAACAGCGGCGCCTCGGCGACCTCGCTCATCCGGCGGGCGAGACGCGTCCAGTCCTCGTCCTGCATGGTGCCGGACCGCATCGCGTGCAGCGCCACCCGCGCCTCCGCCGACAGCAGCCGCATCGTGATCTCGTTGCGGCCCATCTCCAGGCTGAAGAACGCGGAGGTCAGGCCGTGCTTGATGGACGCGGCACGGGCGAAGTCGAGCGCCAGCGTCGAGTTGTGCGTCGGGATGCAGGACCGCCCGGCGAGGTACATGTGGTCGGCGTTGTCGACCTGGACGCACCGCACCGGCACGCTCGGGACCGGCCGCACGTCCACGATGTACCGCACCCGCGCGTCGCCGTGGACGGCCGTGCGCTGCCGACCGGCCTTGTGCGGGGACCGGAACACCGTCTGGTGCGGGATGAAGCCGATCTGGTGCATCGGCTCGCCCGCCGGGTCGAGGGTCCGGGTGGCGCGGTGGCCGAGGCCCAGGACGAGCTCGCCGATTCCCTCGGCGAGCCATGCGGAGGGGACGGCGACGTGGACGCGGCCGTCGGGGGAGGTCTTTCCGCAGACGTCGAGGAGGCCGGCCAGCAGCGCGCGGCGCTGGGCGATGGACGCCCTCAGGTACGCGGCCGGGACGTGCCTGCCGTCCAGCACGCCGAGGCCGGCGAGGTGCCCGCGCAGCCCGGGCAGCCGGTAGCAGCCCGGGAAGAGCTCGGGGACGACCGGCTGGCCGGCCAGTTCGATCTGGGCGAGGACCGCGCCGTCGAGGCAGGTGATGGCCTCGTCGCCGTCCTCCCCCGCGCCGAGCCACGCGCCGAGGACGTAGGGGTCGACGGGCAGGTCGGCCTCGGGCAGGTCGAAGGGCGCGGCGACCTCCACCGCGTGGACGGGACGCCCGCCGCGGCGCAGGGAGCCGAAGATCTCCTCGGTCGTCCGGATCCCCGGTTGGGCCGCGCCCCGGACGCGCCGCCGGTCTCCTTCGGCGGCGCAAGCGGTGCTGACGTTGCGCTCGCCGGCGCGGCGAGGACGCGCGGGCGACCGCCCGCCGCCGGCCGGCCACGAGATGCAGGCCTCGCCTCGGGCAGCGGACGTCCGCGACCACGGGCCGGTCGTACGCGTGTGGTGGGCACCGCCGACGAGGGCCGGGACTGCGGTACGCGGAGATGACGGCGAGGCAGCGCTGCACGGTTCCGCAGGGAGGCTGAGAGCGTCCGTTGCCGCGTGAACGGGGTGGAGGGGGTCGCTCCGTCCTGTAGCGAGGCTCGCGGCGACTGGGTACTCCGGCTTGCCCGAGCCGGCGCCGACCGTGACCGGCCGCGCCCCCTCGAAGGCACGTCGGAAGGCGCCGTCATGGTGATCGGAGAGATCGTGGACGCCGCCGCGACGGTCATGCGGGGTGTCGCCCGCGATGGGCCGTTCGCCGTCCGCCGATCCCTCATCCGCGCCGGGACGTCGTGCGCCGTGCGCTCGATCAGCGCGGCGTTCGGCCGGACCGTCGCCGGTGTCCATGATGGTGCGCCATTGGTGCTGGGCGTCGGCGACGATGACCTCGCCATCGGAGAACTCGACCTCGTAGCAGGGGCGGCCGTGCATGACCTCGGTGGCTGCGACGACGCGGGTCGGCTTTCCGTCGGCTCCGATCAGGTGGTCACCTACGTTGACCTCGCCCATCGTCGTCCAGCCCGTGGGCGTCGGCAAGACAGTTGAAAGCTCAATCGCCTTTCCCATCGCGGGGCGGGCGGCGACGACGATCATCTGGCCGGGGTGGAGGCCGTTGGTGAGGGCGTCGAGGTCGGCGAAGCCGGTGGGGCAGCCGACCATCTGGCCGCCGCGGCTGCCGATCGCCTCGATCTCGTCGAGGGCGCCGGGCATGATCTCGCTGAGCGCCACGTAGTCCTCGCCGACGCGCTTCTCGGCGATGGCGAAGACCTCGGCCTGGGCGCGGTCGAGCACCTCGTCGGCGTCGGCGCCGTCGGCGGCGTAGCCCATCTGGACGATCCGGGTGCCGGTCTCGACCAGGCGGCGCAGCACCGAGCGCTCGTGCACGATCTTGGCGTAGTAGCCGGCGTTGGCGGCGGTGGGCACCGAGGAGATCAGCGTGTGCAGGTAGGGCGCGCCGCCGATGCGGCCGATCTCGCCGCGCTTGGTGAGCTCGCCGGAGACGGTGACGGCGTCGGCGGGGTCGCCGCGGCCGTACAGGTCCAGGACGATGTCGTAGATGATCTGGTGCGCGGGGCGGTAGAAGTCCTGGGTGCGCAGCACCTCGACGACCTCGGCGATCGCGTCCTGGGAGAGCAGCATGCCGCCGAGGACTCCCTGTTCGGCCGCGATGTCGTGCGGTGGGGTGCGTTCGAACTCCTGCTCGTGCGGTCCGAGCTCGGTCACGCTCACCTGGCGCACCCCCTTTCTCTCCCGGCCGCCGGGCGCCCCGTCCGCCCATCGCCGACCGTTCATCCCACGTCTACCTCAGGCGTCCGACATTCTCCCGAGCCCACGCGGCCAAGAGCAAAGCGTCGTGTGGACGAACCTGTGGAATACCTGTGCAGACACGCGGGACACGTTGTGCACGACCTGTGGACAACTCTGGGGAAACTTCGTTCGCCGCTTTACCGGTACCGTCGTGAGCTGCGATAACGCCGTCCACCGGGTGTGGGGGAGAGAAAGTCGGCGGATCCGGGTGCTGTAAGGTGTGAACTTCTTTGAAGTCTTACAGAGGCCGGAGTGCGCAGTGCTGAGGTTCCGGGCGAGCGGGCATGACCGGGAAATCCTGCGCCTGGCGGTGCCGGCGTTCGGCGCGCTCGTGGCCGAACCGCTGTTCCTGCTGTCCGACTCGGCGATCGTTGGCCATCTCGGGACGGCGCAGCTCGGCGGCCTCGGCGTCGCCGGTCAGGCGCTGAACACGCTGGTCTACCTGTGCGTCTTCCTGGCGTACGGCACCACGGCCGGGGTCGCGCGGCAGATCGGCGCGGGGGACCGGCGGGCGGCGGTCCGGCAGGGCATCGACGGGATGTGGCTGGCGGTCGCGATCGGCGCGGTGCTGATCGCGGCGGGCTGGCCGCTGATCCCCTACATCGTGGACGCGTTCGGCGCGTCCGCCGCGGTGACGCCGTACGCGGAGACGTATCTGCGGATCAGCCTGTTCGGGATCCCGTCGATGCTGGTGGTGCTGGCCGGGACGGGCGTCCTACGCGGCCTGCAGGACACCCGGACGCCGCTCGCCGTCTCGATCGGCGGATTCTCGCTGAACCTGCTGCTCAACGTGGTGTTCGTGCTGGTGCTCGGGTGGGGGATCGCCGGGTCGGCGTGGGGCACCGTGCTTGCGCAGACCGCCAGCGCGGCGGTCTACGTCGCCGTGGTGCTGCGGGGCGCGCGGCGGGAGGGCGCGCCGGTCCGCCCGGACTGGGCGGGGCTCCGGACGTCGGCGACGGCCGGCTTCGGGCTGCTGCTGCGGACGGCCGCGCTGCGGATCGTGCTGATCGTCGGGACGTCGATCGCGGCGCGGATGGGCGACGCGGAGATCGCCGCCTACCAGGTGGGGTTCCAGGTGTGGACGCTGCTGGCGTTCGCGCTGGACGCCATCGCGATCGCGGGGCAGGCGATCACCGGCCGGTATCTGGGCGCGGCGGACGTGGCCGGGACGCGGGCGGTCACCCGGCGGATGGTCGGCTGGGGCGTGGCCTGCGGGGTGGTGTTCGGGCTGGCCGTGCTGGCGGCGCGGCCGTGGCTGCCGGACCTGTTCACCTCGGACGGCGACGTCCGGCACCTGCTGCTGGTGTCGCTGGTGCTGGTGGCGGTGCTGCAGCCGGTCGCGGGCGTGGTGTTCGTCCTGGACGGGATCCTGATCGGCGCGGGCGACGGCGCGTACCTGGCCGTGACGACGCTGGTCGCGACGGTCGTGTTCCTGCCGGCGGCGCTGCTGCTGTACGGGGCGGACGCGGGGATCGCCGGGCTCTGGGCGGCGATCGGCCTGTGGATGGGAACGCGGTTGGTCACGCTGGGCCTGCGGGCCCGGGGCGACCGCTGGATGGTGACGGGCGCCGTCCGGTAGCGGCGTCGCGGGCCGCGAGCCGGGCGCGCATCCCGTCGAGGAGCAGCCCGAGCCCGTACTCGAAGGCGCCCTCGGACCCCTGGACCTCGGCGACGGCCTCGGCGAGCAGGTCACCGGCGGACGGCGCGCCCTCCAGGCGGTCCAGCCCGTCGTCGTCGCGGCCGAGCCCGGCCTGCTCCTCCAGGACGGCTCCGCCGATGTAGTCCGTGAGCACGAGCATGTTGAGCAGCGCCTCGCCCGGCGTGAACCCGGCGTCGCACATCACGCGGAGCATCCCCTCTATCGCGGGCCCCCGGTCGGCGGTGGGGCGGCTGCCGGCGGCGAGGCGGACGGCGTCGCGGTGGGCGCGGTAGCCGTCACGGAGGTGGCGGGCGCGCTCCGCCAGCCAGTCGTCCCACGACTGGCCCGGACCAGGGGCCTCCGGCCCGTACCCCTCGACGGCCATCATCGAGACCATCTCGTCGAGAAGCTCCTGCTTGTTCTTGAAATGCCAGTAGAGCGCGGGCGCCTGCACGCCCAGCTCGCGGGCCAGCCGGCGCAGGCTCAGCCCGTCCAGGCCGACCTCGTCCAGCAGGCAGGACCGGCGCGTGAAGGCGGGCGCGATCCACGGGCGCGCCGCCGAGATGCTCGACCGGCGCGGCCTCACCGAGGCCGTCGCGAGGGTCCAGCGCGAGGTCATGGCCGGGCTCGGCAAGCCCGCACGCCGAGGCGGAGCGGCCGGCGGACCGGTGGTGCGCGGCCATTTCGCCGGAATCTGGGCGCTGCGTGAGACGCCCTACCCGGCGGCGGGCCTCACCATGATCCCGCAGGACCGGCTCGAAGAAGTGCTCGCCGAGCACGCCGCCGGGCTGGGCGCCGACATCCGGCGCCAGCACGACCTCGCCGGCTACGAGCAGGACGACACCGGCGTCACGGTGACCGTCGACGGCCCGGACGGACCGTACGAGCTGCACGCCGGGCACCTCGCCGGCGCCGACGGCGGACGCAGCCGCGTCCGCAAGCTCGGCGGCTTCGCGTTCCCCGGCACGGACGGCGTCATCACCGGCCACCAGGCGCTCGCCGACCTGGACGACCCCGACTTCGCCCCGCGCGGCTGGACCCGCTTCCCCGGCGGGCTCATGGTCAACGGGCCGGTGCCCGGACGGCTGCTCATGGTCGAGTTCGACGGCCCGCCCGCCGACCGCGACGCGCCCGTCACGCTGGAGGAGGTGCAGGCCGCCACGCGGCGGATCACCGGCACGCGGATCACGCTGAGGTCGGCGTCGTCGCTCACCCGCTTCACCGACAACGCGCGCCTGGCCGGCACCTACCGCGACCGGCGCGTCCTGCTGCTGGGGGACGCCGCGCACGTGCACTCGCCGTTCGGCGGGCAGGGCCTGCTGCTCGGCCTCGGCGACGCCGCGAACCTCGGCTGGAAGCTCGCGCTGGTGGCGCGCGGCGAGGCGCCGGACGCCCTGCTCGACACCTACACCGAGGAGCGGCGGCCGGTCGCGGCGCGCGTGCTGGACAACACGCGCGCGCAGGTGGCGCTGCTGCGCCCCGGCCCGCACGTGGACGCGCTGCGCGAGATCGTCACCCGGATGCTCGACCATGACGACGCGAACCGCTACCTCACCGGCCTCATCACCGGGACGGACGTGCGGTACGACCTCGGTTCCGCGCAGGACCTCGTCGGCCGCTGCTACGCGCCGGAGACGACCGTCCGAACACCCGGTGGCGAGGTGCGGCTCGCCGACCTCCAGCGGTCCGGGCGCGGGCTCGTCATCACCGCGGACGACGCGCACGCCGCCGAGGCGGCTGACTGGGCCGGCCGCGTCGACGTGGTCACCGGGTCGTGCGACCTGGCGCCGGGCGCGTCGATCCTGGTGCGGGCGGACGGGTTCGTCGCGTGGACCTCCGACGACGCGACGCCGCTCGGCGACACGCTGACCCGCTGGTTCGGCGCCGCCCGGGTGCCCGCGGCCTGAAGTGCGCCGCCGCGCGCGGGGGAGGCGGGGATTTTCGGAAGCCCACCCGTCTCCCCCGCCCCACTCGCTACTATTCGAACATGTGTTCCACCCATGGCGAGCGGATGGCCCGGCTCACGCAGGCGATCGAGGACCTGGCGGCGGAGGGCCTGGCCGGGCTGCCGCCCGAGACGCTGGTGGAACGCGTCGCCGGCATCTGGTCGCTGGTCGAGGGCATCGACCCGGAGATCGCCCGCCGCCGCACCCGCTACACGACCCCCGAGAACTGAGCGCGCCCCCGGCCGCGCGACCGCCCGGCCGGGTCACCAGTTCAGGTTAAGCAGTCCCGGCCAGTCGTCGCCGTCATCGCCGTGGTAGTAGTCGTACGGGTTCCCGCCCTGCCCGTTGCCCGGGTCATCCGGCTTCGGCGGTGGCTTCGGCTTCGGCTTCGGCTTCGGGCCCCCGCTCGACGAGCCCTCCAGCCGCGCCGCGACCGCCCGGCGCAGCGTCGGCAACCGCGAGTACAGCACATCGCCCGGACACGAGGTCGTGTTGTAGTCGCGGTGCCCGACGATGGCCTCGGCCGGGTCCAGGTCGTACGCCCGGCAGAGCCACACGCACACCTCCGTCAGCGAGGACCACAGGCGGCCCGGGGCCGCCTTCTTCATGTAGGTGCCCTCGTTCTCGATCCCGATGGTGTGCTCGTTGTTGTGCAGCACCTGCGCGCCGACCACCAGGTCACCGTCCCGGATGGAGGCCAGGCTCCGGTTCCGGCCCTCCATCACGAAACCGCCCCGGCTGATGGTGAGCTGCTGCCCGCAGTCGTCCCAGCCCCGCTTGTCCATGTGGAAGTTCTGGATGTAGCGCGACAGCCCGAACGCGTGCGCGACCGTGAGGTCGTTGGAGTTCGCCGTGTCGGTGTGGTGCACGACGATGTGGTCCGGCGCGCGGCCAAGGATCTTGCCCGGCCGCTTGGGCGACCGGGCCCTCCACTGGGCGCGCGTGTAGACGTGCGGGGCGTCCGCGGTGAACAGGGGCGCGTCCGGCGCCGCGTCCGCCGTCGCCGTGCCCTGGAACGGTGATCCGAACGCCAGGACCTCCAGCAGCCCCGCGCCCACCACGCCGCCGATGACCGACCGGCGGGTCACCGCCGTCCCGTCGCGTTCCCGGCCGGCCGCGCCGTCCCCCGATTGCGCGATCAACACCGTCCCCTTTCGCCCCGCGATGATCTGATCACGGAACGTCATGGCCGCTCAGACGATCACCCAAACAACGGGCGGTTCAGGGACGTTTCACATGAAACCCAGAGAGATCCGGGAGGGGTTGACCCTGTTCTTGTGCAAGAGATTGCGGGGACCAGGGGCGACCCGGACCGGCGGCGCACGCCCGGCCGGAAAGCGGAACGACCCCCGCGTCCGGGTTGATCCCGGTACGCGAGGGTCGTTCGAAAAGCGGGTCGGCGCGCCGCCAGGGTCGCTTCGGGGGACGTCCCCCACCCCGCCCCGGCGGCGGCGCCGGTCAGGCCTCGACGACGTTGACGTCGATCGTGGCGTTGACGTCGCTGTGCAGCCGGACGCTCACCCGGTGGGTGCCGACCGTCTTGATCGGGTTGCCGATCTCGATCCGGCGGCGGTCCAGCTCGGGACCGTCGGCCGCACGCACGGCCTCGGCGATGTCGGCGGCGGTCACCGCGCCGAACAGCCGGCCGTTGCTGCCGGTGCGGGTGCGCAGCGTCACGCGCAGCGCCGCCAGCCGGCCGGCGACCTCCTTGGCGTGCTCGACGGTCGCGATCTCGCGGGCCGAACGCGCCTTCTTGATCGAGTCGATCTCCTTCTCGGCGCCCCGGGTCCACTTGATCGCGAACCCGCGGGGAACGAGGTAGTTGCGGCCGTAGCCGTCGCGGACCTCGATGACGTCACCGGGCTCGCCGAGCCCGGAGACCTGCTGGGTCAGGATGAGCTTCATGTTCGTTACCCCCTGCCTCAGCGCGCGGTGCTGGTGTAGGGCAGCAGCGCCATCTCGCGGGCGTTCTTGATCGCCACGGCGACGTCCCGCTGGTGCTGGGTGCAGTTGCCGGTCACCCGCCGGGCACGGATCTTGCCGCGGTCGGAGATGAACTTCCGCAGCAGGCCCGTGTCCTTGTAGTCGACGTAGGAGATCTTCTCCTGGCAGAAAACGCAAACCTTCTTCTTCGGCTTGCGGGGAGGTGGCTTCGCCATCGTGGTGCTCCTTTGGGAGAGCCCCGCTCACGCGGGAATGGACGTGGAAATGTCGTTGGTCTTGCTGTTCGGGTGCCGGTTAGAACGGCGGGTCGTCGGAGAAGCCGCCGCCGCCCCCGCCGCCACCGCCGCCGGTGGCCCAGGGGTCGTTGGCCTGGCCGCCCTGCTGGCCGCCCTGCTGGCCGCCGCCGCCGAAGCCGCCGCCGCCCTGCTGGCCGCCGCCACTGAAACCGCCGCCGCCCTGGTCACCGCCGCCGAAGCCGCCGCCACCCTGACCGCCGCCGCCGCCGAATCCGCCGCCGCCACCCTGCCGCTGGGTCTTGTTGACCTTGGCGGTGGCGTTGCGCAGCGACGGGCCGACCTCGTCGACCTCGATCTCGAAGACGGTGCGCTTCTCACCCTCGCGGGTCTCGTACGAGCGCTGCTTGAGCCGGCCCTGCACGATCACGCGCATGCCGCGCTGCAGGGTCTCGGCGCAGTTCTCGGCGGCCTGCCGCCAGACGTTGCACGTCAGGAAGAGCGCCTCGCCGTCCTTCCAGTCGTTGCTCTGGCGGTCGAAGAACCGCGGCGTCGACGCGATGCGGAAGGACGCGACCGCCTGGCCGCTGGAAGTGAAGCGGAGGTTCGGGTCCTCGACGAGGTTCCCGACGATCGTGATTACGGTGTCGCCTGCCATGGTGGGGCTCGCTCCGGCTGGTGTGAGGACTGAGCCGGGCTCAGTGGACCTCGGGGCGGATGACCTTGGTACGGAGGATCGACTCGCTCAGGTTGAGCTGCCGGTCGAGCTCCTTGACCGTGGCAGGCTCAGCCGACAGGTCGACCACCGCGTAGATGCCTTCGGACTTCTTCTGGATCTCGTACGCCAGGCGCCGGCGGCCCCACACGTCGACCTTCTCGACGCTGCCGCCGCCGTCCTTCACGACCTTCAGGAACGGGTCGAGCGCCGCGTTCGCGGTGCGCTCGTCGATGCCGGGCTCGAGGATCGCCATCAGTTCGTAACGACGCATGCTGTGTCCCTACCTCCTCTGGGCTGGCGGTCACGGTCTCTCCGTGACAGGAGGGCTCTTGCGTCTCCCGCGGCGGCGCCGGACCCGGATTCGCCGGGCGCACCTGCCACGAGACCGGTACAGGCTACCAACAGTCGGCAGCGTACGAGCCTGTTCCGGGCGGGTCCGCGGTCCCGGGCCCCGGGGGCGCTAGCGGCGGGCGGCCGGATGGCCGCGGGCGCCGCGGCGCCGCCGGTCGAGCTCGGCCATGATGTCGGCCATCCGGGCGCGCATGCGCGCCGTCTGGGTGGTCAGCATGGACAGCTCCTCGACGAGCTCCGCGTCGCCGATGACCCCGAGTTCGCTGGAGTTCATCGCCTCGCCTCCGCTCCCCGGCCCGCGCGGGCCGGCACGCTCTCCCTCACGGTTCGTGCTCCTCCTGGATCCGCGCCGGCGGATCCCCACCGGCGTTCTCGAATCCATGTTCGACCGTACCGGGTGCCGCCGACATTTCCGAGCGCCGCCGCCGGTTGATCTTCGGATCGGCTGGGCATTCCTTTACGCACAGGGTCCGTCCGGTCCCGCGCTCACCATGCGTCCCGCGCGGGCACCACGAAGTGAGGAGGTCCGGATGCCAGAGGAGGTAGCCGGGACGAGGCACGCGACCGCCGGGAGCAGGGCGGAGTCCGAGAGCCACCGGCTGCAGGACGTCCTCGCCGTCGCGGCGTTCACCCTCGGGATCGCCGCCCTCGTCCTCGGCGGCGGCATCCCCGCGGCCCACTTCGCCGGCCTGGTGGTCGGCGTGATCGGCCTGCCGCTCGCGCTCGTCTCGCAGATGATCTCGGCGACGACCAACGAGCGCTGGCTGAACGTGATCGGCATGGTCGGCTCGTTCGTCGGCGCCGGCTTCGCGATCAGCCACGGCGGCTTCTCCCTCTGACGGCGCGGCCCCGGCCCCCGGCCCCCGCCCCGGCCGCGAGGCGCGTTGCGGGGCGAAACGTCCGACCGCGCGGATAACCTCGGTGCCATGCGCATCGGAGCCCACGTCGACCAGACCGACCCGCTCGCCAACGCCCGCGCGGTCGGAGCCGACGTCGTCCAGTTCTTCCTGGGCGACCCGCAGGGCTGGAAGAAGCCCGTCCTGCCGGAGGGCTTCGAGGCGCTGGAGAGCTCCGGCGTGGACGTCTACGTGCACGCCCCCTACACGATCAACGTCGCGACGTCCAACAACCGGATCCGGATCCCGAGCCGCAAGAACCTCGCGCAGCAGTTGGAGGCGGCCGCGTCGATCGGCGCGAAGGGCCTGATCGTGCACGGCGGGCACGTGCTGAAGGACGACGACCCGGAGACGGGCTTCGAGAACTGGCGCAAGGTGTTCGAGCGCACCGAGTGCCCGATCCCGGTGCTCATCGAGAACACCGCGGGCGGCGGCAACGCCATGGCCCGCAAGTTCGACCGGATCTCCCGCCTGTGGGAGGTGCTGTCGGGCGTCCCCGCGCTGGAGGACAAGCTCGGCTTCTGCCTCGACACCTGCCACGCGCACGCCGCCGGCGAGGAGCTCGTCGACGCCGTCGACCGGATCAAGGCCATAACCGGCCGCATCGATCTCGTGCACTGCAACGACAGCCGGGACGCGTTCGGCTCCGGCGCCGACCGGCACGCCAACCTCGGCAGCGGCAGCATCGACCCCGAGCTGATCCTGACCGTGGTGCGGGCCGCGGACGCGCCGGTCGTCGTGGAGACGCCCGCCGCCGGCCAGGCCGCCGACATCGGCTGGCTGCGCGACAACCTCTGACGGCGCCGGGCCCGGCGCCGGGGGCGAACGCGTGGGCCGGCCGCGGACCCTGGCAGGATCAGGCCATACGTGGAACCGGGGCGGCCCGCCGGGCATCCAACCCAGTGACGACCGGCATGGCGACAAACGCGCGATGTCCCGTCACACTGGCATAATCCGGAACCCAGCCCATCAGCGCACGCGCGTCCACCCGGCGGCGGCGCGCGAACCGATCGGGAGCCCCCCATGGCCCAGCCCCCGTACGATCCCTACGGCTACGGCTCGAACGACCCCTACGCTCCCCAGCCCTACTCGCAGCCGGCGGTGCAGCACCACTACTACAGCGGCGGCGGCGCTCCGACCGGCCGCGGGACCAACGGCATGGCGACCGCGTCGATGGTCCTGGGGCTGGTCGGCTTCGTCAGCTGCGGCCTGACGTCCGTCCTGGCGATCATCTTCGGGCACGTCGCGCAGGGCCAGATCAAGCGGACGCACGAGGAGGGCTCGGGCATGGCCATCGCCGGCCTGATCCTCGGCTACATCGTCACCGCCGGCTGGGTGATCTTCTGGATCTTCTACGTCTGGCTGTGGGCGATCATGTTCGGCAGCGCCGCGACCACCAGCACGTACTGAGCGTCCGGGCGCGTGCGCGCCGTCACGCCGGCCGGGGAACGCCCGCCACCTCCACGCCCACGCTCGCCAGGAGCACCACCAGGGGCGTGGGGGTGTCCTGCCAGGCCTTGACCGCGCCGCCGAAGACGTCGAGGACGGTCCGGAACGCGGCCTGGTCGCTGTCGGCCAGTTCGGCCCACGACTCGTACAGCACGACGTAGCCGTTCTTGGTGGGCGTCCAGGACAGGTCGGAGAGGCAGTCGTCCAGGGCGTCCCAGTTGCCGCCGAACCAGTCGGGGAACTCGAAGACCTCCGCGCACAGCCGCAGGAACGCGTCCTTGTCCTGGACGCGGCGGCCGTCGAGGTGGAAGCCGCGCCAGCCGGCCTCCTCCGCCCGCCCGATCCAGGACGTGTCGCCGACGGCGCCGGGGACGGCGGGCGCCCGCCACTGGTAGACGCCCGGCCGCAGCCGTCCGGCGAGCAGTTCGTCCAGTGCCAGATTCGCGTTCACGCCGTCTCCCGCCGGTCGTCCTCCTCGCGGGCGGGGTCAACGGGGCCCGCGTCCCGCCCGCCGCGATCCTCCCCGGCATTCACCTACGGAATCCTCACATCGCGCTGACGCCTCAGCCGGCGGGGGCCGCGGCCGTGTCCGTGCGCAGG
This sequence comes from Actinomadura napierensis, assembly GCF_039529375.1. NCBI lineage: Bacteria > Bacillati > Actinomycetota > Actinomycetes > Streptosporangiales > Thermomonosporaceae > Actinomadura > Actinomadura napierensis. The sequence goes on along the minus strand of NZ_BAAAMR010000008.1, from coordinate 3,970 downwards.
TGCCGCGCGCCCCGCCACCGGCGGAGCGAGACCACGTCGTCCGCGCCGTCGAGCACCCCGCCGGCCGGATCGTCCTCCCCGCCCGTCCGCACGATGTCGCCGGACGGGCGCAGGACGTCCCACACCACCAGCACCGCCATCGCCAGCACGGTGACGAACCGGGCGAGCAGCGCGATGGTGTACACGTCGTGGCTGATGCCGCCCTCCGGCGCGTCCAGGTGCAGCGCCGCCGACAGGGTCGACGACAGGTCCGAGCCGGGTACCTGCAACGACACCGACAGCAGGTACCACCAGATGCCGAAGAAGTAAAGGATCTCCCCGACCTGCCAGACCAGGAAGGCCGGCAGCTTGGGGCGCGCCAGGACGGCGAGGGGCAGCAGCCACAGCACGTACTGCGGCGACCAGACCTTGTTCGGCAGCATGAACGCGACCAGCACCAGGAACATCAGCTGCGGCAGGCGGGGACGGCGCGGCGCAGCCAGCGCGAGCACCGCGATCCCGGCGGCAAGCACCAGGAACGTTCCCGTCCCGGCCAGGTTCAGCTGGTCGGTGTCGGCCGCCATGTCCGACAGCCCGTGGTCCTGCAGGACGAAGAAGATCGAGCCCCAGTCGATGCCGCGCTTCTGGCTGAAGGAGTAGAACTCGACCCAGCCGTCCCACGCGAACACCATCACCGGCACGTTCACGACCAGCCAGGCGCCCGCGGTGCCCGCGAGCATCCGTCCCATCGCGCGCCACTGCCCGGCGCGGACGCACAGCAGCACCAGCGGGCCGAGGAAAAGCAGCGGATAGAACTTCGCCGCGACCGCCAGCCCGAGCAGCGCGCCGGCCAGCGCCGGCCGGCGCGACGACCACGCGGCCAACGCCAGCGCGGACAGCGCCACCGCGAGCAGGTCCCAGTTGATGTACGCGGTGAGCAGCAACGACGGCGACAGCGCCACCATCAGCCCGGCCCGCAGCGACCGGCGCCCCGCCGCGTACGCGGTCGCCAGCACCGCGACGACCGCCAGGACGGCCAGCAGCAGCGCGGTCACGTTGTAGAACGCCATCCCGCGCTCGTCCACCCCGAACGGCCGGACGAGCCACGCCACCAGCTGCATGAACCCGCCGCTCAGCACCGGGTACTCGACGTGGTGGATGTCGGAGCCGGTGAACGAGTCGAAGTAGGGGACCTTCCCGTCGTTCAGGCCGCGCACGTAGTACAGCGGGTACACGTCGGTGTAGCAGGCGCGCGTCGTCGTCTTGATGAAGTCGAACTTCGCCGAGGCGCACGGCTGCTTCTGCAACCAGCCCAGCGCGCACACCACGGCGGCCGCACCCGCCAGGACGGGCGCGAGCCGTGCCAGCCGGCCGCGTTCCCCGGCCGGACCCGTCCCGGTCGCGGCGCCCGCCATCGCGACCCTCTCAAAAGACGACGACATGGACAGCAGACTATTGGTCGACGCGCAAAGAACACGCCCGCGCACCGCCCGCGCGCCCGGACGTGCAGGAAACCCTCGGGAAAGCGGAACGGCCCGGAGCCGCCGGGCTCCGGGCCGTTCCGTTCACGCGCTCGCGCTCAGTTGTTGGTGGTCCCGTTCGGCTCCTGACCTCCCGGGTCCTCCGTCTTGCAGGCCTGGTTGTTCGGGTGCGTCTTGCACCATCGCTCCAGGGCCTTCGGGTCGCTCGGCGGGAGGTTCGGGTCGCAGTTGAACGGCATGCCCATGCTGTTGCAGGGCTGGCCCGTCGCCGGAGCCGTCGGCGTGTTCGTCGGGTTCGGCGTCCTGGAGGGGCAGGGCTGCCCGTTCTGCTGCCGGCCCTGGCCGTTGCCGTTGCACTTCGGCGAGTTCGTCGGCGACGGGGAGTTCGTCGGCGACGTGGTCGGGTCCGGCTTCGCGACCGCCCACGGGGCGACGGTGCCGCCGTAGACCGCCGGCGGGAAGGGCGTGATCTCCTTGCCCTCGAGCGCCTTCGTCATGACCATCTTGAACAGCTCGGCCGGGACCGTACCACCGTAGACCTGGCTGTACCCGCCGATGCCGACCAGGGACTTCTGGGTCTTGCCGTCCTTGGTCGACCGCCACATCGCGGCGGCCGTCACGTACTCGGGCGTGTAGCCGACGAACCAGGCGGACTTGTTCTGCGACGACGTACCGGTCTTGCCGGCGACCGGGCGGGCGCCGAGGCTGGCCCCGGTACCGGTGCCGTGCGTGACGACCCCGCGCATCGCCTCCGTGGCGTCCGCCGCGACACCCGCGTCGAAGACCTGGGTGTCCTTCTTGCCCCACGGCTCCTTCTTCACCGGCTTGCCCGCGTCGTTCACGATCGGGTTGCCGTTCGCGTCCGTGATCGACTGGATCACGTGCGCCGGCCGGTGCACTCCGCCGGCGGCGAACGTCTGGTACACCGACGCCATCGTGACCGACGTCGCGGTGATGACGCCCAGGGGCAGCGAGGTGTAGTTGGCGTTGAGCCCCTCGGTGTTCGCCGGGATGCCCATCTTCTTGGCCATGTCCACCACCTTGTCCAGCCCGACCTTCTGGCCGAGGTCGACGTAGGCGGTGTTGATGGACTTGGCCGTCATCTCCTTCAGGTCGAAGACGCCGTTCTCCGACCGGCTGTCGTTGGTGAACGGCGTCCCGTTGATGATCCGCCGGTAGTGGCCGTCCAGCGTCGTCTTCAGGCTGACGTCGTTGTCCAGCGCGGTCGCCAGCACGACCGGCTTGAACGACGAACCCGGCTGCACCAGACCCTGGAAGGAGTCATCGAACTGCTGCGTCTTGTAGCTCGGGCCGCCGTAGGCGGCGACCACCCCGCCGGTCTTCGGGTTCACCATGGTGAGGCCGAAGTGGATGGTGCTGTTGAAGTGCTTCTCCTGCTTCAGCTCCTTGACGGCCGTCGCGGTGTAGTCCTGCAGATCCTTGTCGAACGTCGTCGTGATCCGCAGCCCGGCGGTCTGGACGCGCTGCTTGGAGATGCCGAGCGACGCGAGTTCGGCGATGACACGGTCGGTGAGGTACCCGGCCTGCCCCGTGTCCTTGATGTCGCTCCACTTCTTCTGCGTCTGCGGGAACTTCGCCTTGGCCCTCTCCTCCGGCGTGATCCACTGCTTCTTCTCCATGCCGGAGATGACGTAGTTCCAGCGGGCGATGAGCGCCTGCTTCGCCGGGTCGGAGTCGGAGCCGTAGGACTTGAAGTAGGTCGGCCGCTGGATCATCGCCGCCAGCAGCGCCGCCTGCGAGGGGGTGAGCTTGTCGACGGTCGTGTGGAAGTAGGCGCGCGAGGCGGCCTGGACGCCGTACGCGTCGCGCCCGAAGAAGACCGTGTTGAGGTACTGCTCGAGCACCCAGTCCTTCGACTTCTCGTTGCCCATCCGGACGGAGATCAGGATCTCCTTGAGCTTGCGGCTGACGGTCCGCTTCTGGCTCAGGCCCTGGTAGTAGTTGCGGGCCAGCTGCTGGGTGATCGTCGAGGCGCCGTTGACGTCCCCGCCGGTCGCGGCGCGGTACACCGCTCCGGCGATGCCGGTCGGCGAGATGCCGGGCTCGTTGTAGAACTCCCGGTCCTCGGCGGCGAGCACCGCGTACTGGACCGTCTTCGGGATCTTGGCGAGCGGCAGGATCTCGCGGTTCATGCCGACCCGCGCGATCGTGGACTTCCCGTCGGCGTAGCTGATGACCGACGCCTGCTTCGTGACGTCGGCCTGCTTCGCCAGCGGGATCGGGGTGTTGGCGTAGGCCACCCCGATCAGCGTCGCCATCCCGAGGATCCCCACCGTGACGACCGCGGTGACGATCTTCCAGTTCGGGACGTACCTCCGCCAGCCGGTCTTCTGCGGCTTGTCCTTGCGCCGTCCGCGCCGGCCGCTGCGTCCGCCGCCGTCCCCGCCGAAGCCGCCCGGACCACCGGGACCGCCCGGGCCTCCCGGACCGCCGGGACCGCCCGGACCACCGGGGCCCGTCCGCATCCCGTTCGGCGGCGCGGCACGGCG
>NZ_BAAAMR010000007.1:0-150407 GCF_039529375.1 Actinomadura napierensis | reverse complement strand
CCACGGCTTCCTGTCATCCAGCGAGGTCTACTCTGACCTTTGCGGACAAGTTGATGCATTGATCCACTGAGGCCGCCCCCGTTTGACGACAGGCGGGAAGCCGGGGAGAACGACCTGACGGCTCGGATCACGGCCTGTCGCAACTTCTGACAGCAATACCGGTTTCCTGGTCCGCTCCTACTCGGACCCCGACACCGCCGCGGGGCTGCCTGATGCTGGGGGTTGCTCGCCGGAGCCGCTGCGGAGAAGGTGCTGGGCGCTCATTGAGGGCTCCGCTCCCGCCTGAGTCAGCGTCACCTGGGCTCAGTTCAAGCGTCGTTGCCCTCGATGCTGTTGGGGACGGCGTTGGGGAGGAGGACGACCTTGCCCAGAGGGTGGTCGTGTTCCAGGTGGGTGAAGGCCGCCCGGACCTCTTCCAGCGGGTGGGTCCGGCTGATCGGCACCTCGATCCGGCCGGCCGCCGTCAGTTCGGCCAGCTCGGTCAGCACCGCCCGGCTGGTGCCCTCGGCACTGCCCTGGGACCGGGTGCCGAGCGCGGCGGCGGCGCCGTGGTCGAGTGTGTTGACCTTGCGGGGCGGCACCCCCAGGGAGAGTGCGGTCCGCGGGTAGTCGCCGCCGTGGAAGTCGAGGAAGGCGTGCGCCGTGCCGGCTCCGTCGCCCTCGATCGCCCGGCGGAGGCGTTCGGTGACTCCACTCCCGTAGTGGACGAGGGTGGCGCCCTGGGACTCCAGCCAGTCCCTGTGCCGCGGGGAGGCGATCGCGACCACATGCGCCCTGCGCAGGCGCAGGAGTTGGACGGCGATGGTGCCGACCCCGCCGGTGGCCCCGCTGACCACGACCGTCTCGCCGGCCCTCGCATCGACAGCGGTGACCGCTGCCCAGGCGGTACTGCCCGCGACGTAGAGGGCGCCTGCGGCGGTCCAGGGGAGCCCGCCGGGCTTGCGGACGAGCTGGTCGTGCGGGACGACAACGTACTCGGCGTGGCTGGACCGCTCCCAGGACCAGCCGAGAACCGGGTCCCCGGGCTCCCGGCCGGTCACCGCCGCCCCGGTCGCGGCGACGGTTCCGGCGAGGTCGCTGCCCTGTCCGGAGGGGAACGTCGTGGGGAACCGCTCGTGCAGGGCCCCGGTACGGATCTTGGCCTCGCCCGGGTTGATCCCGGCGGCCCGCACCTGTACCAGCACGTCACGTGGGCCCAGCGGACGCGGTTCGACGTCCTCGACGCCGAGCACGTCGATGTCTCCGTAGCGGTGGAAACGTACGGCTTTCACGGGCGTCCCTCCGGCTGGATATGGCCGTTGATGAAGGCGGCGACCTGGTCGAGGGCCTGCGCCGCCTCGTCGACGAGCGGGGCGAAGCCCTGGAAGACGTGCGGCGCTCCGGGGAAGGTCCGCAGGGTGACCGGGACGTCGGCGTGGGCGGCCCGCGCGGCCAGCCGCAGGGCGTCGTCGAGCAGGATTTCCCGGCCGCCGGCCTGGATCAGCAGCGGCGGCAGTCCGCGCAGATCGGCATGCAGCGGGCTGGCCAGCGGGGTGCGTGGATCCGCCCCGGCGAGGTAGTCGGCGGCCCTGGTCTGAAGGGCCCGGCGGGTGAGCGCCGGATCCGCGTCGGCCCGGGTGGTCATGGTGCCGCCGGACTGGGTGAGGTCCGTCCATGGGGACAGGACGGTCGCGGACGACGGCTGCGGCAGCCCCGCGTCCCGGATCGCCAGCAGCAGGGCGAGGGCGAGGCCGCCGCCGGCCGATTCGCCGGTGACCGCGATCGAGCCGGCCGGGACCCCTCCGTCGAGCAGCGCCCGGTAGGCGGCCAGCGCGTCGCCCACCGCGGCCGGGAAGGGATGTTCGGGGGCGAGCCGGTAGTCGACGGACAGCGCGGTGGCCGCGGTGCGCCGGGCGATCTCGGAGACCAGGCCGACGCTGGCGGCGGCGGAGCCGATCGCATAGGCGCCGCCGTGGAAGTACAGCACGGTGCCGGCCGTCGGCACTGCGTCGCCGGCGCGCACCTCGACGGCGGGCACTCCGCCCAGGTCGGTGGTCCGGGTGCGGACGTCGCCGGGCACCGGCGCGGCGCCGAGCATCTCGTCGAAGACGCGGCGCATCTTCGCCACGTCGCCGCCCAGGTCCAGCGGCGAGTTCAGCAAGAGGTCGGAGACGGAGTCCAGCTGACTGCGGGTCATGTCGTCGTTTCCTTGCGAGGGGAGGTGATGCGATCGGTGACGGAACGGGCGCGGGGCGGCCTACCCGCGGGCGACGTGCAGGACCTCCTCGAAGCCCATGCGCCGCACGAAGTCCGCGCGCGCCTCCAGCACCGCGGAGTTGGCCTGCTCGACCAGGGAGTTGGTCAGGTCCACCACGCTGCGGAAAGGGCGCTCGCCGAAGGGCAGGGACAAGATCCTGGTGATCTCCTCGGCGACCACCACGGGGTCGGTCTGCGTGCCCGGGGTGAACAGACTTTCCGTGGCCTGCTCGTTGCGGGCGACCAGCGGGTCCAGGGCCCGGTAACCGGCGGTGACACCGGTGGCGTCCACGGGACGTCCCGCTTTGGGGAAGTGGTCGGTGCCCTGGGTGAAGGCTCCCGGCATGACGATCACCGTCTCGATGCCGAGCGGGGCCACCTCGTAGGAGGTCACCAGCGCCAGCGAGTCCATCGCCGCCTTCGACACCACGTACGGACCGAGGAACGGCGGTGTGGTCACCGGGATGGTGCTGCCCACGTAGAGGAGGGTGCCGCTGCCCTGCCCGCGCAGGTGCGGCAGCGCGGCGCGGTTGAGCCGTTGGACGCCGAGGGTGTTGACGTCGACCAGGTGGGCGATCTCCTCGGCGGTGAACGCCTCGACGTAGCCGGTGACCAGGTGCCCGGCGTTGTGGATGACGACGTCGAGCGCTCCCGCGTTCTCGAGCACGGCCGCCACCGCGCGGTCGGCGGACTCCTGCGAGGTGACGTCGAGTTCGACTACGTGCAGGTCAAGGCGTTCGGCCGCGGCCAGGCGGTGCAGTTCCTCGGCGCGGGCGGCGTTGCGGCCACCGGGGGCGCGCATCCAGGCGTAGACGCGGTGACCGGCCCGGGCCAGGGCTCGCGCGGTTAGGTTGCCAATACCGGTGGCGGCACCCGTGATGAGCACAGTCGACATGGTGGGTCTCCTATCGGAGGGTGAAGGGGAGGAAGGGAGAGGGAGGAGAGAAGCGGAAGTGGTGGAGAGGGTCAGGCGATGCCGCCGTTGCTGTACAGCACCTGGCCGTTGACCCAGCGGCCGGCGGACCCGGCCAGGAAGGCGACGGCCTCGGCGATGTCCTCGGGTGTGCCGAGCCGCTCCAGGGGTGCGGCGGCGGCGATCCGGCCGATCAGCTCCTCGCTCTTGCCCTCGACGAAAAGCGGTGTCGCGGTCGGCCCGGGGGCCACCGCGTTGACGGTGACGTCCCGGCCGCGCAGTTCGCGTGCCAGGATCAGGGTCATGGCCTCGACCGCGCCCTTGGTCGCCGCGTAGCCGCCGTAGCCGGGCTGCTGGAGCCGGGTCACCGAGGTGGAGAAGTTGATCAGCGCGCCGCCGGGGCGCAGCCTGCGGGCCGCGAGCCGGGAGACCACGAAGGTCCCGCGGACGTTGACCCGGTGCATCCGGTCGAAGGCTTCCAGCTCCATCTCGGCGAGCGGGGCCAGCAGCATGATCCCCGCGGTGTTGACGATCACGTCGACGCCGCCGAAACGTTCCTCCACGGCGTCGAAGAGCCCGGTCATCTCCGTCAGCTCGGCGACGTCGCCGGGCAGGGCCACCGCCGTGCCGCCGGCTGCGATCACCGACTCGACGACCGCCTCGGCCTTCGTCGCGCTGCCCGCGTAGTGGACGACGACTGCCATGCCGTCCGCGGCCAGCCGGCGCGCGACCGCGCCCCCGATTCCGCCCGAGCCGCCGGTCACCACGGCCACCCTCGGCCGGCTGGATCCGTGCTGCGATACCGCGCCGTTCATCACTGCTCCTGATCCGGCGTCCGGACGGACGCCTGGCACTGTGCTGGTTCGCGGGCGGTCCGCCCGGCGACCGGTTCAACCCTCCGGCACCTGCAACTATTTGTCCAATGCATCATCGAGATATAGATTATTCAGATGGTGCATATCGAACGGGTCGACCTCAATCTGCTGGCTCCGCTGGCCGCACTGCTGGAGGAGCGGCATGTCTCGCGCGCCGCCGAAGTCGCCGGAATGAGCCAGCCGGCGATGAGCCGGGCCCTGCAGCGGCTGCGGGACACCCTCGGCGACGAGCTGCTGGTGCGCACGCCGGGCGGGTACCGGCTCACCCCGCGGGCCGAGCGCGTCCAGCGTCAGCTGCGGGCAGTCCTGCCGCGGCTGGAGAGCCTGTTCGCCCCGGAGGAGTTCGACCCCGCCGAGGCCGCCGAGGCGTTCCGGGTCGCGGGCACCGACTTCACCCAGGTGTTCGCGCCCGCGATCTTCCAGCGTGTGTTCCGGGAGTCGCCGCGCTCAACCCTGCACTTCCGGACCTGGCACGACGCCATTTACGAGGACCTCGACCGGGGGGTCGTCGATCTGGTGTTCTTCGCCAGATCAACGCCCCTTACCACCCTGCACACCGAGCATCTCTTCGATGACCGGTTCGTCTGCGTGCTCTCCGCGGACCACCCGCTCGCCGAACGTCCGGCGATCGCCCTGGAGGAGTACCTGGACGCCACCCATGTCATCGTCGGCACCATCGGCGAGCGCCAGACCGCGATCGAGCAACGCCTGGAAGACCTCGGCGAGCGCCGCCGGGCCGGACTGACCGTCCCCTACCACTCCCTGGCCCTGCGCTCGGTCCTGGGCACCCGGCTGGTCCTCACCCTGCCCGCGCGGCTGCTCGCGGAGCAACGCCCGGAACCCGGCATCCGCATCCTGCCCGCCCCCCAGGAAATCCGGCCACTGGGATACCACATGGCCTGGCATCCCCGGCTCGACGGCGACCCGGCGCAGCGCTGGCTGCGGAACGCCATCCGCGCCATCACCTCCGAACTGCCGGAGCCGACCCAGCACTAGCGAGTGGTTTCTGCTCCCCTGCGTGGTGCTGCCTTGGGCCGTCGAGCAGTACGACGCCGCGCTGGTGCCCACCGGCTGACGCCTCGGCTTCAGTCGGCCGCCGACTCGTCCTCGTCCAGCTCCGACGCGTCCGGGTCGCGCAGCGGGCGCAGGGCGCCGGCGGCCGGGGTCGAGGCGGTGAAGCTATAGCGGCCGAGCAGGTTCAGGTTGCGGTGCTTAAGCGCGGAGAGCCGAGCGATGTCCACGTCCCGGATCTCGTGGCCCTCGGCTTTCAGCTGGGCGACGGCGGCGTCGATGTAGCGGGTCGTCCAGAGCACGATGGCGTTGAGGACCAGGCCGAGCGCGCCGAGCTGATCCTCCATGCCGTCGCGGTACGCCTGGTGGATGGTGCCGCGCTTGCCGTGGCACACGTCCCTCGCCAGCTTGTGGCGGGACTCCTGCACGGTGAGCTGCCGGTTCATCTGCCTGCGGTAGGTGTCGTCCACCGGGCCGACCACCCGCAGCAGGTGCTCGGTCTTGGCGATCCGCCCGTACTCCGCGAACGCCGCCCCGAGCGGGGTGGGCCGGCCGTCGCGGCCGAACATGCGCAGCAGGTCGTAGGCTCGGACCTGGTTGGTGACCAGGGACCCGGCGACCTTCAGCATGTCCGGCCAGTGCGTGATCACCTTGTTCAGGTTCACGCGGTTGCGGGCCAGATCCTCCACCGCGCCGTACGTGCCGGTCTCGACGCCGGGCATCGTGGCCCGCCAGAACCGCTGATCGTCCAGGTCACGGAACCTGGGGCTGAAGTTGTAGCCGAGTCGCGCGGCGTGCCGGGCACGACCATCTGCCCGATGCCCGCGACCTGATCGTTGACGGCATTGAGCCAGGTGATGCCCCGCTTGAACCCGAAGTACTTCGGCGACGGGGCGGCGTTGATGGTGCGCACCGGCACCTGGAAGCAAGGTGTTCCCGGCACGGCGCCCGCTCCCGGACTGCGGAGACAGCGAGCAAGGCGACAAGCGCGACGGCGACCACCCGGAGCGAAGCCGGTAGTTCCGTCCCATCACCGGGCCGGCCGGCGGTCGCCTCCGGTCGTCCCCCCTCCCCCAGAGCTCGGGCTCGCATGGGCGCGCGCGGAAGCGCTGGCATTCCATCTACAGGGCCTTGGCCGGCTCGCCCGCAGCGCACGCTCGGCCACCAAACAAGCCGCCGAGCAGGACACGGCCGCCTACTTGTCCGCCGAGCAGGCCAGCCTGCAGCACCTGCACCAGCAACTGGCCGACGAGGCGGCGCACTGCAGGCACTGCTGGCCAACGATGAGGCGACCGTGTGCGAGGCGGTGAGCACCGCGTTCGCCGACAACCCCGCCACCGGCTGCGCCGTCGGCGTCCAGGAAGGGATCCTGTCGGTGGTGATACGCCAGCCGGACCTGGACTCCCTGCCCGACCAGACCCCCGCCATGACGTCCGCCGGGCGGCCCACGTTGAAGAAGCTGACCCAGCGCGACCGCATGCTGTGGTGGCTGACCACCCTCGGCTCCAACATCATCGCCACCCTCAAACAGGCCCTCGCCACCGCACCCGCCATCACCGCCATCGACCTGGCCGCCCTCACCCGCATACCCGACACCCAACGGCTCGGCATCATCGCCTACGGCCGCTGAACCCGCCACGCCGTCGAAACCACCCCTTGGCGCCAGCCGCAAACCGCACTGCGCTTCCTGGACACCGGGCAGGACATGGCCTGCTCGATCACCACCACCGCGTCCGGCAACCTGTCCACCAAGGTCAAGCCCCTGGACACCGACAAGGTGACTGTAGGATCGGCCGACGGGAGTGCGGCGCGGGTCCGACGACGGCTTCGCTGCTGCTAGGCGTCGCGCGTGCGCAGCAGCAGACCGCCGACCAGCAGCATCGCGGCGGCCCACCCGGCGGTCACCCCGAGCCCGGCCCAAGGGCCGATGGGCAGGCTCCCGAGATCGGTGGTGGCCTGGACGGCGAGCCCGGACGTCATCGGCGCGGTCTTCTCCAGCAGGCGCCGCCACCCCGGGTCGCTGACGGTCCGGGAGAGGATCGGGACGACGTAGAGCAGGGCGAGGACGACACCGATGCCGGTCGCGGAATCCCGCACCGCGGCCGCGACACCGAGGCTGAGCAGGCCGATCAGGACCAGGTACACGACCGTCCCGAAGACCGCGCGCAGCGTCGGCCCGTCGGGCAGGGACAGGGCCCGGTCGCCGGCGGCGGGCAGGACGAGCCGCCCGGCGAACACCGCGCCGAGGACGGCGACGGTCCCGCCGGCGGCCACCGCGCCGCTGAGGGCGACGGCCTTGGCCGCGAGGGCCGTCGTCCGCCGCGGCACCGCCGCCAGGGTGGTGCGGATCATGCCCGAGCCGTGCTCCCCGCTGATGACCAGCACCCCCAGGATGGCGACCGGCGCCTGGCCGAGGTAGACGCCCACGAGGGTCAGCCTGATCGTGTCGCCGCCGCAGCCGCCGACCGTGCAGTTCGCCAGCGACGCCGCGACGGCGCTCAGCGCCACCGTCGCCGCGACGGTGCCGAGCAGCAGCCACAGCGGGCCGGCGACCGTCCGCATCTTCGTCCATTCCGCGTGCAGGGCGACTCTCATGCGTCCCTCCTGTTGAGCAGCACGGCGGCCGCGGCCAGGCACGCCACCGCGTAGGCCGCCAGGACGGCGAAACCGGCCCACGGCGCCAGCGGGTAGTAGCCGTTGTAGGGCGTGTAGTGGCTGGCGACCTGGTCGTACTCCACGAGCGTCTGCTGGACGGCGAACGCCGCCCCCGGCGTCACCCGCGACAGCCAGTTCGCCGCGCTCGCCGGCATGAACGGGAGGGCGGTGAGGATGTAGGGCAGCACGATGGCGACGATGACGGTGGTGACCGCGCCGGCGCTGTGCCGGACGATCCCGCCGACGGCCAGGGCCAGGACCGCGGCGGTCGCGAGCAGCGCCGCGGTCCCGCCGGCCACCCGCAGTTCGGTCATCGGCGGCACCGGGAAGAGGTAGACGCCGTTGTTCCGGGCGAGCCGCTCGCCGAGCGCGGTCGCCAGGACCGTCCCCACCAGCCCGGCGGCGAAGGTGACGGCCCACAGCACGATCGCCTTGGCGGCCAGCACCCGGCTCCGCCGCGGGCTCGCGGCCAGGGTCAGGCGGATCATCTTGTTCCGGTACTCCGCGGTGACGAACAGCGCCCCCACGACGATCACCGCGATCAGCGCGGCGAACGTGCCGGTGAGGAGCTCCCGGAGGGTGCCGCCGGTCGGGAGGGACTCGCGGACGGCGGGCGCGATGTCACCGGCGCCGGTGACCGCGAACCTGCCGTCGGATCCGGTGAACGAACCCGACGCGCCGTCCGGGTAGCCGGCGAACGTGGAGGAGCGGGGACCCACCTGGACGCCGGTCCACCTGCCGCCGGTCCGGCCGCCCTGGACGCGAAGGTCGCCGAAGGCGGCCGTTGACACGGTGCCGGCCGTTCCCATGCCGTCGAGGGCGGGCGGAGACGCGACGAACAGCCCGACCTGGGCGGTCGGCCCGAGCCCGCTCACCCGCGCGGTGCCCATCCTGGTCCAGTGCGCGCCGTCGGCGGACGTGTAGCCGGTGATCACGTCGCCCGAGCGGTCCAGCCGCAGCTGGCGCGGAGACCCGGCGGAGACCGCGCCGGGCGGACCGGCCGTGTCGTGGACGTAGGCGTCCTGCATCCGCACGCCGCGGCCGCCGGTAACCACGATCGCCGCGTAGGGCGAGCCCTGGCGGGTGCTCTGCTTGATGATGAGCCCGGCCTTCGCCCACGGCACGGCGCCGGTCCGCTGCTCCCTGGGCCCCTCGGGGATGCCGCTCTTGAGCGCGGAGACGGAGACGGAGATGCTGCCGTTCCCGGTCAGCGGCTGATGCACGAAGTAGAAGCTGTCGGTGACCGGCCCGCCTCCCGGCCCGACCGGAACGGGCGGCGAACCCTTCTGATGGCTGCTGACGCTAGCGAGCACGGCGAACAGCAGCAACAACAGGGCCGCGACCACCATGCCGACCAGCCAGCCGCGGACGGTCCGGAACTTCGTCCACTCCGCGTGCAGCACCTGCAGGAATCCGTCCCGTCCGACCTGCCGGCCGGACCGGCCGGACCGGCCGGACGTCGTGACGGCGGTCACCGGGACACCTCCGTGTGCGTCGCGGAGCGGAACTCGACCGCTTCGCGGGTGAGCTCCAGGTAGACGTCCTCGAGCGTGGCGCGGTGCGCCGACACCTCGGAGAACGGCACCGCGCTCTGGCCGAGCAGCGCCACGATCCGGTCCGCGGGCCGGCCCGAGACGGAGATGGTGTCGCGTCCGGTGGTCGCCACGGTCGCGCCGGCCTGCGCCAGCACCCGCATCGCATGCGCCCCGGCCGTGGTCCGCACCGTCACCCGGTCCCCGGAGACGGCCGCGATCAGGTCCGCCACGGCGGCGTCGGCGATGGCCCGGCCGCGCCCGACCACGACGAGATGATCGGTCGTGTCCTGCACCTCGCTCATCAGGTGGCTGGAGACCAACACGGCGCGGCCCTGCGCCGCCAGCGACCGCAGGAACCCGCGCATCCACACGATGCCGTCGGGGTCCATGCCGTTGAACGGCTCGTCGAGCATGATGACCGGCGGGTCGCCCAGCAGGGCCGCGGCGATCCCGAGCCGCTGCCGCATGCCGAGCGAGTAGCCGCCGGCCTTGCGGCGGGCCGCCGGGCCCAGCCCGACCTGCTCGATCACCTGCTTCACCCGCCGCGCGTCCAGCCCCTGCGAATGCGCCAGCCACAGCAGGTGGTCGAGCCCGCTGCGGCCCGCGTGCAGCGCCGCCGCGTCCAGCAGCGAACCGACATGCGTCAGCGGATGCCGCAGGCCGCGGTACGGCCTCCCGCCGATGAGCGCGGTGCCCTCGTCGACCGCGTCCAGGCCGAGGATCACCCGCATCGTGGTGGACTTCCCGGCCCCGTTCGGCCCCACCAGGCCCGTCACCACACCCGGGCGGACGGTGAAGGACATGCCGTCGAGGGCCAGGGCCGCCCCGTATCTCTTGCGCAGTCCGGCGACGACGATCCCCGGGGCGCTCATCGCAGCGACCTGCTTCGCAATGCACTCATGCCGACGGTTCTACGCACCACCCGGTTCCAGCCCGGTCGCGGCGGCCGCGACCCGGCTGCGACCGGGGATCTGGCATCGTCGGACGCATGGCACCTCGACCCGGCGGCCCGCTCGGCCGCCCAGCGCGCACGACGACCGGCGGTCCGCGGCGGTGAGGGTCCTCGTCGTCGAGGACTTCGAGGTCCTCGCCCGCTCCATCGGAACCGGGCTCCGCCACGAGGGCATGGCCGTCGACATCGTCCTGGACGGCACCACGGCCCTCTACCGGCTCTCCGTCACCCGCTACGACGTGGTGGTCCTCGACCGCGACCTGCCTGGCGTCCACGGCGACGACATCTGCCGGCGGCTCGCCCGCGGCCGCTGCGAGACCCGCGTCCTGATGCTCACCGCCTCCGACACGATCGAGGACCGCGTCGACGGCCTCAGCCTCGGCGCCGACGACTACCTGCCCAAACCCTTCGCGTTCGCCGAACTGGTCGCCCGCGTCCGCGCACTGGCGCGCCGCGCCACCCCGCCGCTTCCCCCCACCCTGGAAAGCGGGGACATCACCCTCGACCCGGCCCGCCGCACCGCGCTCCGGGCGGGCCGGCGCCTCAAGCTGAGCCCCAAGGAGTTCGCCCTGCTCGAATGCCTCCTGTCGGCCCCCGGCCTGGTCATCTCCGCCGAGGAACTGCTCGAACGCGTCTGGGACGAGGCCGCCGACCCCTTCACCAGCGCCGTCAAGCACACCATGCACCGGCTGCGCGCCAAGCTCGGCGACCCGCCCGTGATCGAGACCGTCCGCGAAGGCGGCTACCGCCTCGGATCGCCATGACCGCGCAGCAGCTCGCCCGGAAGTCCTTGCAGACGCGGCTCGCGCTCGCCTACGCGGCGGCCGTCTACGCCGCGGGGGTCCTGGTGCTCGTCCTCGTGCTCGTCCCGCTGGTCAGCGTCGGTTCGACCACGCCCGAAGGGCGGCCGTCATCGGGCGTGACCACCGGATCCGGAGGCGGGATCAGCCTGGCCCAGGCGCTCACGGGATCCGCCGTCGCCCTGGTCGTCCTGATCCCCGTCGCCCTGGCTCTCGGCTGGTTCGTCGCCGGCCGGTTCCTGCACCCGCTGCGCGCCATCACCGCCACCGCCAGGAACATCTCCGCCGGCGACCTGCACCGGCGCCTCGACCTCGGCGAGCCCGCCGACGAGCTGACCGAGCTCGGCCACACCCTCGACGGCCTGTTCGCCCGCCTCCAAGCCTCCTTCGACGCCCAGCGCCACTTCGTCGCCAACGCCTCCCACGAACTGCGCACCCCCCTCGCCGGCCTGCGCACCCTCCTCGAAGTCGCCCTCGCCGACCCCGGCGCCGACACCGCCACCCTGCGCGCGGCCTGCCGGGAGGCCATCGCCCTCGGCGAACACCAGGAGCGGCTCGTCCGGGCGCTGCTCGCGCTGGCCACCAGCGAGCGCGGCGTCACCCGCTGGGACACCCTCGACCTCGCCCAAGTCGCCGAAGGGGTGCTCGCCTCCCGCCGCGACCGGGCGGCGGAGAGGGGCATCGTCCTCGCCGAACACCTCGCCCCCGCGGTGACCGCCGGCGACCCGAAACTGATCGAAAGCCTCGTCACCAACCTCATCGACAACGCGATCCGCCACAACCACGCCGGCGGGCAGGTGGAGATCACCACCGGGACGTCCGGCGCGCAGGCGGCCCTCAGCGTCGTCAACAGCGGGCCGGTCGTCCCCGGCGACCAGATCCAGCGGCTCTTCCAGCCCTTCCAGAAGCTGGCGCCCGACCGTCACGGCCGCGGCGACGGCTACGGTCTCGGCCTCGCCATCGTCAACGCCGTCACCGAGGCCCACCACGCCACCCTCACCACCAGCGCCCGCCCCGAAGGTGGCCTATCCGTCGCCGTACAGTTCGCCCCCACAACCCGAAAGTGACTCGCCCTCGCAGGCCCATGAGAGGCCCTCGCCGTCCGGTGCCCCGGATGGAGCGGCGGCACTAGAGGTCGACGGATCCGCCCACCGGGATGTTCGGGCAGCCGGGCAGCCCGTCGATGACCTCGGCGTGCACGCCGATTCTCGCGCGCCATCCGCACGATCAGCGTCTTGATCGAAACACCGGTGGGTGGACGTCCCGGCCGGCGCCGGTCAGCATAAGTCCATTTGCGGGCGACCAGGTGGCGGTGCCAGCGAAGGATCGTGGCCGGGGTGACCGGGAAGATCTCCGCCCAACAGCGGCGGTGAACCAGCCGAGACGACGCCGCCAACCACAGCCGGTCGCCGTGATCCCACCGCGGCCGACCGCCCAGCTGACGACGCAGCACCTGGTTCTCATGCCACAGCACAAGCAACTCGACGTCCTTGGACAGATCCGACCGAACCAGCACCCCCAACAAGCCGAACAGGCACCTCACCAACCGGTACAGCAGCGACAGCAGCACCTCAAGATGGTCCCCGCCAGACACGTGATCCGGCAGCGAGACGCCAGATCACAGCATGAATCAAGTTTCCGAGCGGCACACGGTCGGGACGCGACGATCGCAGCCGATGGCCAGCACATACCCGACCTGGTGGATCTCCAGCTCGTCCCGCAGGGCGGGATCCGCGCCGTATACCTCGTCCCCGGCGATCCATCGCGCTGGCACCCCAGCGTTCAGGGCGCGGCGGATCATGCCCGTGGCCAGCGCGGGCTTGGTCAGGAACTCGATGTCGGCGGGCACCCCGGCTTCGGCGCACCGGTCGGGGTCGCCTGTCCAGGACTTCGGCAATGAGAGCTCGCGGTCGATCATCGCGTGGCCACGGGCGCCGGCGTAGGTCAGGTAGACCGCGACCTGAGCGTCCTCGATCCGCCCGGCGGTGCCGGTGTACTGGCGCTGGACCCCGACCGTGCAGGTGCCCTTCTTCAGGTCACCGGTCTCGTCGACCACCAGCACCGCATCGGTGTCGCCGAGGTTGGTGGTGACGTAGTCGCGCAAGTCATCGTGGACGCCGTCGGTGTCCCAGCCGGCTCGCCCGAGCAGGTACTGCATGCCGTGCGGATCCACATCACCGGCGTGCTCGGCGATGCTCCAACAGTTCTTCCGGGGCAGGTCGGCCAGCCCGACCAGGAACCGGGCGGCGCGGCGGCGAGTCTCGATCCGACCGAACCTGGCGGCGATCAAGGCGAGCAGCCTGTCGGTCTCGGCTCGCCAACGGTCAGGTTCCACTCTGTGGCCCACGGCCACCGCTTGATCATCTGATGTCGACACAACGGAGGAGGATCACGCGGTGGCCGTGCCATGTCCGGGACCGCCACGCCTGCAAGATCACGGCCTACGGCTGGAGTATCAGGAACGGACCCGGTCCGCGGGCGCGGTCCAGCCGGTGGCACGGATCCACTCGGCCAGGTTCCAGGTGGTCGGCTCGATCGCCTTCACTGCTGCGAGGTCTGACGGGTGTTCGGACGCCTTGGCGAACTCGCGGAACATCGCCTTGTCGAGGTCGTTGCCGAGGACGCTCAGTGGCAGGGCCTCGTAGCGTGACGGTAGCCCGGCGCGCGCGCCGAACGCGGCGGCGATCTGGGGACCCGTTGGCTCGTCGCCGATGACCTCGACGGCTCCGCCGGGCACGTCCGCGGTGTCGAGCAGGATCGCGGCGGCGACCTGGCCGATGTCCTTGATCGAAACCATCTTCAGGGCGATGTCGTTCGGCAGCGGCAGCCTCAGCACGATCGTTCCGTCCTCCAGGCTCGGCGCCATCACGGTCGCGAAGTTCTCCATGAAGGCGGTCGGGCGAACCATCGTGGCCCTCAGGCCGGAAAGCTTCAGGTATTCCTCGATCCGGTGCTTCGAGTCGTGGTGCGGCACGCCCGTTTCGCGATCCGCTCCGAAAACCGAGTTGAACACGACGTGCGGCACGCGCGCTGCGGCCGCCGCATCGACGAGGGCGGTGCCCACCCGGACCTCCTCCTCGATCTCCTCGAGGCTGTTCGCCTCCGGGGTCATGAAGTAGAACGCGTCGACGGCCTCCAGCGCGGCGACCGTTGACGCCGGGTCGTCGATCCGGACGGTCGCCAGCTCGACGCCTCGGGCGGCCAGCGCCTGCGCGCGATCGGACTCGGGGGTGCGGACGAGGGCCCGCACCCGCGCTCCTCGGGCCAGGAGCGCGTCGACGACCGCCCCGCCCTGCTGTCCCGTCGCACCGAAGACCGCGATCGCACCGTTTTCCCGCGTGACCATGTCGTCACCTCTCGCTAGGGCATGGCATGAACCCTGACTAGTTCACGCCATGAACAATACTAGTTCATGGCATGAACTGAAGCATGAGGGTGCCTAGGAGGACTGCGCGGTATGTCAGGACGAGGTGGACGCCGAGACGCCCGACGCGTCCACGATGGCGGTGGCCAGGCGTTCGAAGTCGCGCTGGTCGTCGGCGTCGAGGTTCTCCGCGACGTCGGGCAGGCGCTTGGTGGTCTCGGCGAACACCGCCTCGGCGAGCACCTTCCCCGTGGGCGTCACGCTGAGCATGATGACCCGCCGGTCCTGCTCTGAACTCGCTCGGCTGACCAGGTGGCGCCGCTCAATGCGATCGACGAGCTGGGTCAGCGCGTTCTTGGTCATGCCGAGCGAGGCGGCGAGGTACGCCATCTGCCGCGGCTCGTCCTTGACCGCGCACAGCAGCGTGGCCTGCAAGGAAGTCAGGTCGTACTCGTCGCAGATCTGCGCGTACCTCCGCTGGATCAGGACCGAGAGCCAGAAGAGCTTGTCACCGTAGTCCACGCCCACCGCCCCTCGTCTGGCGCCGAACGCCTAGTCTACCGACGCCGATTGGCTTGCCCGACCGTCCAGCTGCCAGTGAAATCCGCCTTGCCTTGCCTGGCCTGGAGCGCCGCGATCCCTCCGCGAAGTCCTCGGCGCCTGGCAAATCCGGCCGGACTCGACGAGCACCAGGTCGGCCGCTGGACCTCCTGGCGGCGTTGGCCGGTGTTCGCGATGCTCGCCCACACTCTGCTCGCCGTGATCGCCGCCCACGACGATGCCACACGACCGACCCCGGCCGGTTGATCGCGTTGACCTGAAACGAAGTTCAACGGCTGCTCACCAGCCTGAGTCCTGGCACCCGCCCGCATCCTGGCCTGCCCGAGGCCTGGTCGATCTGACGCCGATGCCACCAACACCGAGCCCGCACCAGCCACTACCGACGCCAAGAAGCAACACCTCACTCGCTATAACGATCTAGGAGGGTCGGGGACTGGCGCGGTTCCGTCGAGGCTGATCAGGCCCAGGTGGTTCGGTGAGAGCAGCACCTGTTTGATTCCCCATCCCCAGGCTCGGCGCAGCCCCTTCTCGGTCAGCTTCGCCAGCCACAGCGTCCGGAGGAGACCAGAAGAGGGCCTCGAAGGGGGTGGTGCAGAGCGCAGTACGGCCAGTACCGGATCAGTGAGCTGTTGACAGCAACGATCGGTGACGCTCTGTGACTGGGCACGATAGTTGGCCACTGTGCATACCAGTTGGCCACTCTGGTTCTTTTGAAGAGTTCCGCGGCAGTGGCCAAGAAGTCGGGCAGGTGGAGACGTCGGCCCCGCCCTGAAGCGATCACCTATGGCACGGGCAGACGTCCCTCTCACGTCCCGGCGAGAGCGGTTCGCAGTTCGTCGGTCACCGTGTGCAGGCAGCTGCCGAAACTCGCACGCCCTTCGGCCTCGATCCAGTGCCGGAAGGCGTTCTGGAAGGCCACCGTGGCGAGCTGCGCGACCAGTTCGGCCGTCTCGGCGTTCACCTGACGTTGCTTCAGGGCGTCGCGGATCGCAGCGGTGATCGCAGCGGTCTTGGTCCGTTCGCGTTCCTGCAACTCGGGGCTGGCGTCGATCACCGCCCGGCGCTCCGTCGCGCCGTCCACCTGCTCGACGAGCTCGGCACCCACTCGCGCCAGCGCGTCGAGGACGGCGGCGAGCGGAGCAGCGTCCGGGTCCGCCGCCCGGACCGCCTCCGCCAGTGCCGGGGGCAGGCGCTCCGAGCCGGCGAACAGGACCTCGCGCTTGTCCGGAAAGTAACGGAAGTAGGAACGCCGGGTGAGTCCGGCCCGCTCGGCGATATGGGTCACCGTCACGTTGTCGTAGCCGCGCTCCAGGTACAGCTCCAGAGCCGCCCGCTTCAGGCGCTCCTCCGCACCCGGATCCCACCTCGCCACAGGCCGACGGTAACAGGTGATGGCGCACTGTGCCATCGATGCTAGCCTGCACTCATGACACACTGTGTCATCACTGGGGATGCCCGTCCCCGGTGAGGCCCGGAAGAGGCAGGCTGACATTCACATGACCGAGACCAGCGAGGTCAGGACGAACGACGAGGTGTGGGTCGTCGGGGCCACCGGCCGTGTCGGCCGAGGTGTGACCGCGCGACTGGCTGCGCGGGGGCTGACGGTCGTGCCGGTCGGGCGCGGCCGGGAGCGGATGGTCGCCGCCGGGGCCGAAGCCGGTCTGCCCGGGGATGCGAAGGTGGTCGTCGCCGACTCGGCCGAGCGGATCGCGGAGGAGATCGTGCGGGAACGCCCGCGGGTGGTGGTGAACACGATGGGCGCTTTCGCCGCCACCGCACCGGTGATCGCCCGTGCCTGCATGCCCGGCGGCCACTACGTCGACCAGGCCAGCGACCTGGTCGCCGTGGAGGGGCTGCTCGCCCTGCACGATGAAGCGGTGCGGGCGGGCAGCACCCTGGTCACCGGCGCCGGATTCGGCGTGCTGGCGACGGAGGCGGTGGTGGCGAAGCTGTGCGAAGGGCGGCCCGCGCCGCACCAGGTGCTGGTCGACGCCGTGGGCTCGGTGGCCGTCGAGGCGGGAGTGCTCGGTGCCGCCCTGGCGGCCAGCATGGTGGACGTGCTCACCGCCGGTGGGCGGCGGTACGAGAATGGGCGGCTGGTGACGTCGCGCCTCGGCGCGGACCCGCAGCGACTCGCTTTTCCGGACGGGGAGTCGGCAAAGTCGGCAGGTGTCGCGTCCGGCGAGCTCGTCGCGGCGCATGCGGTGAGCGGAGCACCGTTCGTCACCGCCACTTCCGGTCTCGTGCCGACCGCTCCGCTGATACGTGCCCTGCTCCCGCTGCTGGGCCGATTGTTGTCCGTTCCGGCGCTGCGACGCCTCGCCGTCGACCGGCTCGGCCGGGTACGGATCAAGGCCGCGCCCCGTCCTCGCAAGCACTCCTGGGGGCACGCTGTCGTCGAGTGGGCGGACGGCACCCGGCACGAGGGATGGCTCCGCGCCGGCGACGGTATGGACTTCACGGCCGACGTCACCGCCACCGTCACCGAACTGCTGGCCCGTGGCGTCGGCAGGCCCGGGTCCTGGACGCCGGCAGCCGCCCTCGGGGCTGACCTGGCGACGTCCGCGGGCGGCGCCTTCATACTGGACTGAGGAGCGCCGACGCACGCCGTCCGGCGGTTGCCGGGGCCTCGGCGAGTGCCCGCGACAACCGCCAGGGCGCACACGGCGGCGGACTCCAGCAAGGCGCTCCGGGACGGCTGGGTTCTTCGAACGTTCAGGTGGGCGATCTCGTCGGGTTCGGTGATCGGTGGAGGCAGTGGCGTTAGCGGGCGGGCGTTGGTGATGCCCTGATGAGGCCGATGCTCGTTGTAAAGGTCTCGAACTCGCGGAGGGCGTGGAGCAGGTGACGCTGGTTCCAGATCAGAGTCCGGTCGAGCAGTTCACGGCAGCAGGTCTGTACCCACCGCTCCATCACCGCGTTCATCCTCGGCAACCGCACCCCGGTCAGCACCACCCGGATACCGACATCGGCCAAGACCACGTCGAACAGCTCAGGGAACTTGGCGTCCCGGTCGCGGATCAGGAACCGTGCCCGGCAGCCGGCGTCCTCCAGATCCATGACCAGGTTCCGCGCCGCTTGGGTCACCCACGCTGTGGTCGGGGTGGCCGGTGGCGCCCAGAACCCGGATGCGGCGGCGGGTGTAGTGCTCGATGACCGCCAGCACGTACATGCGGGCGCCGGTGAGAGTCACGGTCCCCAGGAAGTCACACGCCAGCAACACCCTCGGCCTGGAAACTCAGGAACCCGGCCCAGGTGGTGGCGGAACGCTCAGGCGCCGGATCGACGCCGGCGTCGTTGAGGATCTCCCAGACAGCGGCAGACGCCACCTTGATGCCGAGCACCAGCAACTCGCCGTGCACCCGCCGATAGCCCCAGCCCAGGTTCTCCCGCACCAAACACAGAACCAGAGCCGGACGGAACGGACGGTCGGTGGCCGGCCCGCCCGCTTGGGTGTCGAGCGGGCAGCGTGCCGACCGGCAATCAGGACGCGGTGCCAACGCAGCACCGTGTCCGGCCGCACCAACAGCCGCGTCCGGCGCAGTACACCGCGAGGCAACCGGTTCAACAGCGCCGCCAGCAGCGCCCGGTCCGAAACGGTGAACCGCACCCGCGTCCCGGCCAACTGACCCTCCAACACCGCGACCTGATGCCGCAACACCAAAATCTCGGTGTCCTTCTCCCGAACAGTCATCGAGAGAAGGCGGAGGGCCGCGAAGGTGTTCGCCACAGTCAAGAGGCCAATCGCAACAGCACAGCCACCCATCATCCCGCGGCAACCGCCTCGCCGCGGCCAGTCCTTGCGACTGACCAAGCCCCGTGTCGGAGCCCACGTCCTGCACGTCCCACCTGCACGGACGTAGTTTTCGGCAGGCACAGGGCCGGGCGCCCTGTGGCGTGCGGGCGATGAGGTAGGGGCCCGGCCACAAAAGGTACGATCCGCGAAGGCGGCTGGCGCTTCCTGCCCTTCATGGCCTATGTCCTGGCCGGACAGCGGGAACTGGGCAACGTCCTCGGGATGCCGTGGACCTTCGCCGGACGCATCGTGCCGGTGCTGGCCGTCTACGAACGCGCGCGCCGCTTGGCACGTCTCCAACTCAGTATCAGCCGCAACCACATCGGCCCACTCGTCGGCAGTGATTTCCGGTCCATACTCCCCGACCAGTCGTCTCTTCGCGTGATGTGCAGGTCATAGCCCATGCATCGCACACTACGGATTGGCTACTGACGAATCAGCGTGACGGCTGTTTGCGTTCGGCGTGCCAGCGCTCTACAAGGGTGGGCAGTTCGCGGAACATGAAGCCGTAGAAGTCGCGCATCTCCTCCAGCCGTCGGGCGGCCGGGGAATCGGGGCCCGCGGCGGCGATGCCTTCGTCGGCGGCCTCGAACATGGCCTGCACGATGCCGTTCTGCGCCGACATGAGCGTGGCCCAGGCGCCGTAGCGCAGCCGGTAGTGCTCGCGGCGGCTGCCGGGGGCGGGCGCTCGTTCGATCAGTCCGACCGTGGACAGCATCTTGATCGCCCCTGACACCGAGCCGGAGCTGATGCCCAGCTGCTCGGCCAACTCGGGGGCGGTGACGCTGTCGGTATCGGCGAACAGGAAGGCCGCCATCACGCGCGCGGTCGCCTTCTGCATGCCGCCCTGGGCCAGCGTCAGAGCCATCCGCTCGGCGGCTTCGGTGGTGTCTGCCAAGGTCATCCCTTCTCCACGGTCCGAAGCAAGTTTAACAGCTCCAAGTCTTCAGAAAACTTTGAACACTCTGATAATATCTATGACATGCGAACGGCGATCGAGCTCACCGAGCTCACCAAGTCCTATGTGTCCGGGCACGGGTCCCGGCGTGTCGTCCGTCGAGGCCTGTCCGGTCTCGACCTGCATGTGGAGGCGGGCGAGGTGTTCGGCTACCTCGGCCCCAACGGCGCCGGGAAAATCCACCACCATCCGGCTGCTGCTGGACCTGATCCGCCCCACCTCCGGCACCGTCCGGCTGCTGGGAGGCGACCCCCGCGCCGACGCGGTCGAGTTGCACCGCCGCATCGGCTACCTGGCCGGCGACTTCGTCGTCGACGGCCGTCAGAAGGCCGGTGAGTGCCTGGCCTTCCTGGGGAACCTGCGCGGCGGCGTGCCGGCACGCCGCATCACCGAGCTGGCCGACCGGCTGGAGTTGGACCTGTCGGCGCGGGTCAAGAGCCTGTCCAAGGGCAACCGGCAGAAGGTCGGCCTGGTCCAGGCGTTCATGCACCACCCCGAGCTGCTGATCCTGGACGAACCCACCTCCGGGCTGGACCCGCTGGTGCAGCAGACGTTCCTGGACATGGTCGCCGAGGCCAAGACGGCCGGACAGACGGTGTTCATGTCCAGCCACATCATGAGCGAGGTCGAGGCGGTCGCCGACCGGGTGGCCATCATCCGCGAGGGCCGCCTGGTCGCCCTCGACACCGTGGCCGGGCTGCGCGCCCGCTCGTTCCTGCGGGTGCGCATCGACTTCGCCGCGCCGGTGGCCGCCGAGGAGTACACCGGCCTGCCCGGCGTCACCGACCTGACGGTGGAGGGGGCCACCCTCACCTGCCGCGTGGACGGCAGCCCCGACGCCCTGATCAAGGCCGCCGCCCGGCACACCGTGACCGGCCTGCGCGCCGACACCCAGGACCTGGAAGAGCTGTTCCATGCCTACTACACCGGCGAGCACTCCCAGGGCGCCGCGGACGACCGCACCGCCTGACCCGCCAACCCCCGCCGCTCCCTACTCCTTCTCACACATGGGACTCGCCATGACCACCACTTCCCCCACCACCAGCGCCGCTTCGGCGGCCGTGCTGCCCGGCGCCTCCGGCCCGGCCCGCGCCTTCGGCCGCTCGATGTTCACCAAGACCCTGTTCGACAACCGGCGCATCTTCACCGTCTGGGCCGCGGCCACCGGCCTGCTGACGATGATGTACGCCGGCTTCTATCCGCAGATCTCAGCCGACTCCATGGCCGACATGCCCGAGGCCGTACAAGGGTTCGGCCTGGACGACACCTCCAGCGCCGCCGGATACCTCCAAGGCGCGGTTTTCGGGCTACTGGTGCCGCTGCTGGCCACCTTCTACGGCGCCGCCACCGGCGCCCGCATGATCTCCGCCGACGAGGAGTCCGGCTACCTGGACCTGCTGCTGGCCCACCCCATCGGCCGCCCCCGCCTGCTACTGCACCGCTTCGCCGCCCTGGCGGTGGGCGCCGTCGCCATTGCCACCGTGGTGCTGGCCGCCGTGCTGGCCGTACGCTCCAGCGCCGAACTCGACTCGGTGCCCGTCGGACACTTCGCGGCCCAGGCCCTGAACCTGGCGCTGCTGTCGGCGCTGTTCGGTGCCCTGGCCACCGGCATCGGCGCCGCCACCGGCTGCAGCCGCGCCACCGTCTTCGGCATCACCGCCGCCCTGGGCGTCGCCACTTACGCGTTGAACGGCTTCGCCCCGCAGATCGGCGCTGACTGGCTGCGCGACCTGACCCCGTTCCACTACTACATCGGCGGGGAACCGCTCAAGAACGGCTTCCAGGTCCTGGACACCGCCGTCCTGGCCGCCGCCACCCTCGTCCTTGTCACCGCCGGAAGCCGGCGATTCGCCCGCCGCGATCTCGGCTGAATCCCCTGGCCCGAGCCTCACCGCGCACACCGCTTACCGCGCCGGTCCCGAGTCACTGGGCACCCGCCCGGCCCCCCGGACCGGTGTTGGAGGTGATGTACTCCGGGGCCGCTCGGCTGGCTCCGTTCTGGAACCAGCCGGGCTCCCCGCCGGGGGTTGTCGCCTGCCACAGGCGCAGCGCCATCAGCAGCTCGACGTGCAGGAACGGATCGTGGATTCCGCCACCGAACCATTAACCGAGTTCGCGCATCCGGAGCCGGACGGTCTGCGGGTGGACGCTCAGCAGGACCGCTGCGGCGGAGGCGTTGAGTCCGCATTCCAGCCCAGAGCAAAGAGACCAAGGTGGGCGATCAATCTTTTGTGCCGCGAGCTGGGACCCCACCCACGTCCATACCGCATAATCTCCCCAGCAGATTCCCGCCTCTTTTCTTCTTCAAGTAGCCATTGAGGTTCGATGCGTTCTGGGGGACCGCCCTTCGAGGAGGAGGCCGCGACCTTGACGCCGAGCACCAGCAGTTCGCCGTGCACTCGCCGATAATCCCGGCCCGGGTTCTCCCACACCAAGCGAAGAACCAGCAGGCGGATGGAGCGAACAGTCGGTGAGCGCCCGGCCGCTGGCATTTGGATCGGGCGGCGTGCCGGCCCGCGATCAGGTCACGGTGCCAGCGCAGCACCGTGTCCGGCCGCACGAGCAGCTGCATCCACCGCAGTACACCGCGAGGCAATCGGCACAGCAGCGCTGCGAGCAGTGCTCGATCCCGACCGGTGAACCGCACCGCCGTGCCGTCCAGTTGGCGCTCCAGCACCGTGATCTGATGCCGCAACACCAAAATCTCGGTGTCCTTCTCCCAATCGGTCATCGGACGCAACCGCAGCACCGCGAACGCGCGCCAGAGCCCACTCCCTGCACGCCTCACCTGCACGGACGTAGTTTTCGGCAGGTACAGGGCCGCCGGCGTCTGGTTCGGCCGTGCCTGCGCGAACAAGGCTGATGGGACCGATAGCGGTCGATTGCCGGCGCCGCAGCTCGTCCATGTCGCTCTCGCCCAGTACTCAACACCGTGGACGCGCCGGGCCGCAGTCGTGGTCATCCGGAGCGCGCCGGTCAGTGCATGAAGCTTCCCTCGGGGCTATATGACCTATCGACGGCCACCCTCGAGCGGGACCGCGCTCGTGGCGGGTTCGCCTCCGTCCTCGAGGTTCTGGGCTTCTGCCCGAAGTTGTGCGGCACGGCGCAGCTTGTCTTCGACAGTGTCGGGCACGGCCTGAGGATGCTCATCAGGACCACGGGTCTCAGCTCTGAGGATCCGCACTGACTGACCTAGCGACCGAGCGGCGTCCGGCAGCTTCTTGGCCCCGAAGAGCAGCATGAAGACCAGACCCACGATCAGCCAATGCCATGGCGCGAGTTCGCCCATCACCGCCTCCTCATCTCCAGTTCCCCAACCGAGCGGTTCACTGGGACCCTGCCGGGCGGGGTGGGCGTCTGCCCCTTGCTTCACCCTAGCGTCAATCATTCGCGCAAGTAAGCAAGCGACCGCAACGCCCTCGCAGCGACGAGGCCATGCGGGCCTGCACGCGAGACAGGTGAGTGTCACTCCCCCGCTAGCGTGATGCCGCTTGTCTACGGAACACCCACTCAACGTTCCGAGTGGAAGGCAAGGGCATGCACATCACGGGCATCATCTCGGCGCTCATCATCGGCCTGGTGATCGGTGCACTGGGCCGGCTGGTGCTCCCCGGCCGTCAGCGCATCCCGATCTGGCTGACCGTCGTCGTCGGCATCATCGCGGGCCTCATCGGCACGGCCATCGCGGGAGGGCTCGGCGTGGCCGACACCAAGGGCGTCGACTGGATCGAGATCGCCATCCAGGTCGGCCTGGCCGCCCTCGGCGTCGCCGCCGTCGCGGGGATGCATCACCGCCGATCGACACGCTGACGCCCACTACCCGCGCGGCCACGGCCCCGTGCCCAGAGCGTCGGAGCCTCGGGTGCAGGTCCGCGGCCGTGCGGTGCGCTGCTACTTGTCGGTGGGCTTGTGGCGGGCAGGCCACCAGGTGCGGTGGCCGAGGAGGATGACGAAGGCTGGGACCTGGACGGAGCGGACGAGGAGGGTGTCGACCAGGACGCCGATGGCAACGGCGATGCCGACTTCGGCCACGGTGACGTCGGGGATCTGGGCGAGAGCGGCGAAGGTGCCGGCCAGGACGAGCCCGGCGGCGGTGATGACGCCGCCGGTGGCGGTGAGCCCACGGCGGACGGCGTCGGTGGTGCGCAGGCGGCGGTGTTCTTCTCGAATGCGCTCCATGAGGAAGATGTTGTAGTCGACGCCGAGGGCGACCAGGAAGACGAAGATGTAGATGAACAGGTCGGCCGCGACGCCGCCGTAGTCCAGCATGCGGGTGAAGACGAGAGCGGACAGGCCGAGTGAGGCGGCGAAGGACAGCACCACGGTGGCCAGCAGCATCAGCGGGGCGACGAGGGAGCGCAGCAGCAGCCCGAGGATGAGGGTGATCGCGGCCAGCACCAGCGGGACGATGCGCTCGGTGTCGCTCAAGGCGGCGCGGCGGTAGTCGAGATGCACGGCGGGATCGCCGCCGACCAGGACATCAGGGTCGATGGCGTGCAGACGGTGACGCAGGTCGTCGATGGTGTGCGCGGCGGTCGAGCCGTACGGCGGGACGGACAGGTCGACGGTCAGTGTGGGCCGGTTGCCGAGGGCCTGCCCGGGGCCTGCTTGGGCCACGTTGGGAGTCGCGGACGCTGCCCGTTGGACGGCCGACATGGTCGCCTTGTCGGCTCGGGCGGGAAGGACCACGGTCAGCGGAGCGGAGAGTCCTTCAGGGAAATGCCGAGCGAGGGCGTGGCGTCCGGCGACGGAGTCGCTGTGCGGGGGGACCTTGTCCAGGGGGTCGGCGCTGATGTGCAGGGCGCCCAGGCCCAGCGCGGCGATCGCGAGGGCTGCGGTGGCGACGACGGCCGCCAGGTGGGAGCGGCGGGTGACCCAGGTGGCGATTGAGCCCCAGAGGCGGTGGTCGGTTGCGCCGTGGGTGCTGGTGGGGGTGGGGATCCTTGGCCAGAGCAGCCATCGGCCGGAGCAGGCGAGCATGGCCGGTAGCAGAGTGAGCATTGCGACCAGGGCGACGATGACGCCGGTCGCGGCGACCGGTCCGAGGCCGCGTAGTCCGGCCAGGTCGGCGGCGAGCAGGCAGAGCAGGCCGGCGGTGACGGTCGCGGCGCTGGCGGTGATCGCGGGGGTCGTGCGGCGGAGTGCTCGGGCGAGAGCCTCGTGCCGGTCGTCGTGGCGGGCGAGTTCTTCGCGGTAGCGGTTGAGGAGCAGCAGCGCGTAGTCGGTGGCGGCGCCGAAGACGAGCACGATCAGGATCGCCGAGGACAGGTCGGTGACCGCGAGCCCGGCGCGGGCCAGTCCGTAGGCGGCGCCGCGGGCGACCATGACCGCCGCTCCGGCGGCCAGGAGCGGGGCGAGCCACAGCACCGGGCTGCGGTAGGTGAGCAGCAGGAGGACCGCGACGATGGCCATGCTGGTGATCAGCAGTGGTCCGTCGACATCGCCGCCGTCGTTGTCGACGTCCAGGGCGGCCTCGCCGGTGACGTTGGTCCGCAGCGTGTCGGTGTGTTCGGTGATGATGACGCGCAGCCGTTGGACGGCCGTGCTGACCGTGTCGTCGTCGGCCCGGGCTGGCGTGATCCGTACCGAGTAGAGGGCGGCCTTCTGGTCGCTGGACAGCAGGACCGGTCCCGGCACCCGCATGCCTGGCAGCCGCAGGGTGGTGGCTTTGTGCTGATCATGCGCGATTGCGGCGCGGTCGGCGGCGGTGAGGCCGGCGCCGTCGCCTCGGTGGTAGATGACCAGGGCGGTCTCAGTGCCGGGGCGGTTCGGGTCGGGTTCGGCAAGGTGGGCGACCTGGCTGGAGTCGAAGCCGTCCGGCAAGTACGCCGCGGAATCGTTGCGCTGGACGTCGCCGAGGCGGGAGGCGAACACGGTCGCCACGATCGCCAGGCCGATCCAGGCGGCCAGCACGATCCACTTGGTGGTGCGCAGTACCCGCGCGAGACGGGTCGGTTGAGGATGGCGAATGGGTCCAGGTGTGACGGGGCCGGTGGTGGTCTCGGGCATGCTCCCATCGCAGCCGTCGCATGGGGACGCGCGCATCGCCGGTTCGAGCGCACCGGTGTCCTGGCCGTTCACTCGAAAGCGCCAGGACCCTGCCTCTCCAGGCGCTCGCGGATTCACTCCTTCGAGCGATGTCCGCTCGGTCGGTGGCCTTTTAGCATCATGCTGATGACGAGGGCGAACGCATGGAAACAGGGTGCCGGGCAGATAGCCGTGGGCGTGGTCGCGGTCACGCCCGCGCTGGTCGACCAGGCCACCACCGACCACTCGATCGCCGCCTGGGGAACCCTCGGCGCGTACACGCTGGTCGCGATCGTGGCGTTGACGGTGCGGCGTCGCTGGCCGCTGGCGGCGTTCTGTGTGGTTCTCGCCGTGCTCGCCGCTGCGGAGGTCGTCACAGCGGCAACCGAAGTGAAGTTGAGCAGCCTGTCCGTCCTGCCGTCGGCCTTCGCACTGTACGCCGTGGGGATGTACAGCCCGCGGCGGCGGTCGGTGGCGGCGCTGGTCGTCGGCGGCGGCCTGGTGGCGGCCGGCTTGGCGATCAACCACGTCACGGCGCCGCAGGGCTGGCGTGGCGGGTCGGATGTGCTGGCCTTCGTCGCGGTTCTGCCGGTTGCTTGGGCGCTGGGTGTGGCCACACGCAGCGACCGAGCGCTCCTGACCGCCGCCGAGCGGCGCACCGAGGATGCTCGTCGCGAACAGCACCTGCTGGCCGAGCGGGCAGCGGCGGCCGAACGGGTCCGCATCGCCCGCGACATGCACGACGTCGTGGCGCACTCGCTGACACTGCTGGTCATGCATGCCGAGACCATCCGTGCCCGTTCCGGTGACCTGCCGCCCTGGGCGCGTGAGAGCATCGACGCGCTCGCCGCCGCCGGACGGCAGTCCACCGGCGAGATGCGCGACCTTCTCGGTGTCCTGCGGGAGGGCACCGTCGCCTCGCCCCGCAGCCCGGTCCCCACGCTGGGTGGGTTGGACGCGCTCGTCCATGCCGCCCGTGACTGCGGCAATCCGGTCTCGCTCACCACCGCGGGGCCGCTGGACGCGCTTTCGCGTCCCGTCCAGCTCGCCGGTTACCGCATCGTCCAGGAAAGCCTGTCCAACGTTCGTCGGCATGCGCCCGGTGCCGAGGTGACCATTCGGCTCGATGCCACGATGGCCTGCCTGGACCTGGAGATCACGTCAGGGCCGCCGTCTCGGCCGCTCGCTCCCGCGCCCGGTTCAGGCTTGGGGCTCGCCGGGCTCACCGAACGGGTGAACGCCCTCGGCGGTGATCTGCAGGCCGGGCCGACCCTTGAGGGCGGATTCCGGATCGACGCAGCCATTCCCTGCCCAATGGAAGACCGCGATGCCGTCCGGTGACCGCCTGATCAGCGTCGTGATCGCCGACGACGAGCGTGTCGTCCGTGACGGCCTGCGCGCCATCCTGGAGACGCAGGACGACATCATGGTCACCGGCGCCGCTGCGGACGGCGACCACGCCTTGCGGCTGTGCGGCACCATGCGCCCGGACGTCCTCCTCTTGGACGTCCGCATGCCCGGCCACGATGGCCTGTGGGTGCTCGGTGAACTCGCCCGCACCGGCGTCCTCGGCCCGGACGGCGTCCGCGTCGTCATGCTCACCACGTTCGACATGGACGACTACATCGAGGAGGCCCTGCTCCTGGGTGCCGGCGGATTCCTGCTCAAGAGCAGCTCCTATGAGGAACTCCTCACCGCCGTGCGGGCCGCCGCCACCGGTGACGGCGCGCTGAGCCCGAGCGTCGCACGGCGCGTCATCAGCGGCTACGTCGCGCACCACCGCGCCCGCCGCTCCGATCCGGCCGACCTCGCCCGGCTGCGGGAGCTCACGCCGCGCGAGCGTGACGTGCTGGCGCTCATCGGAGACGGGCTGAGCAACGGCGACATCGCCGCGCGCCTCGTCGTCTCCGAGCACACCGTCAAGTCGCACGTCAGCCGTATCCTCACCAAGCTCGGATTGCGCAGCCGGGGTCAGGCCGCCGCGCTTTCACGCCGCGCTTCACTCGAAGACGGCCATCAGCCGACGGTCACGCGACCGCAAGCAACCGATGCAGAAGGTCGTCCAGCGCGACAAGGCCGATGAGTTTCCCGCCGCGGTCATTCACCAGGCCGAGCTGGCTGTGGTGGTTGCGGAGGGTCGTCATGGCCGCCGCCATGGACGCCGCGGCGTCCAGCGTGGGAACGGTGTGCGCCAGATCGGCCGCGCGGACGCGTTCGCCACGGGCATGCGCGAGGTAGGCGTCGCGCGCATGGATGAGGCCCGTCAGTCGCCCGTCATCGGCACGTACCAGCAGACGTGTGTGCCCGGTCCGATCGGCGGTCTCCATAACGGTTTCCGGGACGGCGTCATGCGGCACCGTGGCGATGTCGGCGAGCGGAACCAGCAGCCCGGTCAACGAGTCCTGGGGAGCGCGCAGCGCCCGTCCGAGCAACCGCCGGTCGGATTCCTCGATGAGGCCCAGACGGCGCGACTCTTCGACCAGATGCTGCAGTTGCTCGGGAGTGCGGGAGATGCTCATCTCGTCGCGCGGCTGCACCCTGACGAGCCGCAGGAGCGCGTTGGTGAAGCCGTTCAGCGTGGTCAGCACCGGCCGGACGAGCTTGGTGAATCCTCGAAAGGACGGCGCGAGCAGCGCCGCCGACCGCTCCGGGGCGACGAGGGCCCACGACTTGGGCGCCATCTCCCCGATCAC
Organism: Actinomadura napierensis; assembly: GCF_039529375.1. Classification (NCBI taxonomy): domain Bacteria; kingdom Bacillati; phylum Actinomycetota; class Actinomycetes; order Streptosporangiales; family Thermomonosporaceae; genus Actinomadura; species Actinomadura napierensis. Next base: position 122,032 of record NZ_BAAAMR010000007.1, on the reverse strand, counting down.
CATGTGGAGGAAGGTGACCAGGGCCAACGCCAGGACGAACGCCACGGCGTGCGCGCCGCCCTCCGGGAGCCCGACGCTGTGGAACAGCGGGGTCAGGGTCTCGGCGAACACCGGTTCGGAGACGACGCCGAGACCCAGCGAGCAGATGGTGATGCCGAGCTGCGCCCCGGCCAGCATGAGTGTCAGTTCCCGGATCCCCGCCACGGCGGACGCGGCGCCGCGGCTCCCTGAGGCCGCGGCCTTCTCCAGGCGAGGCCGCTTGGCCGCGACGAGGGCGAACTCGGCCGCGACGAAGAATCCGTTGCCTGCCAGAAGCAGGATGGTCAGCGTGATGCCGGTGGGCAGGTTCACTGGGTGTCCTCCTCCGCCGGTGCCGCGGTCGTCGCCGGTCCGAGGAGGGACCGCAGCCGGATCTGCTCGGGGACGTGGTGGCCGATGGTGAGCACCTCTACTTCGATGCGGCCGCCCCCTCCCCCTTGCCGATCGGCCTCGATGACGAGCGCGTCGCCGGGGACCGGGAGACGCGCGAGGCGTTCCAGGAGCAGCCCGGCGGCGGTGTCGTAGTCGCCTTCGGGCAGGCTGATTCCGGTCAGGTCCTCGATCTCGTCGATGCGCAGCGCCGCGTCGGTGACCCACCATCCGTCATCGCTCCGCTGGGCGATGGACCGGGTGCGGTCGTTCTCGTCGGCGATGTCGCCGACGACCTCCTCGGCCACGTCCTCGATCGTCAGCATGCCGGCGAAGCCGCCGTACTCGTCAACGACACAGGCGAAGCGGTCGCGTGACGCCCTGAGCTGGGCGACCACGTCCGGCAGGGGGAGCGAACCGGGGATCATCGGCATCGGACGCGCGAGCTGCGCGACGGTGATGGCCGTCGTGTCGTCGCCTCGGCGCCTGAGCAGATCGCGGAGGCTCACGACCCCGACGAGGTCGTCCACGCTGTCGCCGGTGACCGGGTACCGGGTGAAGCCGGTGGCGGCGATGGTCTCGGCGAGGTCGGCGGCCTTGGCCGTGGCCGGGACGGTCACCGCGTCCACACGCGGAATCATGACCTCGTCGGCGGTCCGGTCGGAGAAATGCAGGGCGCGTTCCAGCAGGTCGACGTGCTCGTCGTCCAGGTGTGCCTGCGATTCGCCGATGATATGGCCGAGCTCCTCCAGCGTGGCGCCGTGGTGCAGTTCCTCCACGGGCTCGATCCCGACCATGCGCAGGACCCGGTTCGCCGCGGCGTCGAACAGCTTGATGAGCGGTCCGGCCGCCATCAGGTACGCCAGCGTGGAGGACGCGAGCGCCCGCGCCAGCGGCTCGGGCTTGGCCAGCGCCAGGTTCTTGGGAAGCAGCTCGCCCAACACCATCTGCATCACCGTGGCCACGACGAGACCGGCGATCAGCGCGATGGCGTCGCCCATGCCGCCGGGTATCCCCGCCGCCGACAGGGCGGGGGCGAAGAGGGCGGCCAGCGCGGGCTTGGCGATGAATCCCACGACCAGGGCGGTGACCGTGATGCCAAGCTGTGCTCCCGACAAGGTGAACGACAGGCGTTCCAGCACCCGCAGTGCGCGGGCGGCGCGTTTGTCGCCGCGCTCCGCCTGCTGCTGGAGGGCGAGTCGGTCGGCGGTGACGAACGCGAACTCCTGGGCGACGAAGTATCCGGTCGCCACCGTCAGGACCACGACCGCGGCCAGACCCAACGCGATGTTCACGGCATCGTCTCCAGACGCCGGGCAGCCGCGTCAGGGCCAAGGCCGACGTCCACGCCGTCCCGGAACTCGTCCGATCTCCCTCGCGTCGCCTTCCCGGTCGGGCTCACCGGCACGCAGTACCTCCGTCACCTCGTCATTCAGCCGGCCCGGGACGCCGCTCCCCCGCCGACGCGCGCCGCCGGACACTAGGGCAGAACGGCCAGACTATCGTCAATTGTTCGCGCAATTGATCAACGGTGAAGGCGGGGCACCGCCGCTATCCCCCGGGTCGGCAGCGAGCGATGATCTGATCAGTGGTGCGCTGCGCGTGCAGCATGCGGCGCTGGAGCCGCATCTTGCGCGCCGCGGGACGGGAGGGGCGGATCACCTCGGCCCGGCAGCCCGCAGCGCTCGCGGCGGACGCCGCGAGCCGGGCCGCGGCACGGCCCAGCTCGGCGAACGTGGCACGTTCCTCGGGCTCGGTCGGCGCGGTCAACGCGGCGGCGAACAGAGCCTCCACCTCGGCAAGACGGGCACCGAGCACCACGGCCGTCCGCTCCCCGAACGCGCCGCCCGTCTCGTTGCCGCGCTTCCTCGCGATCACGACTGCGCCTTCCCCTCGTCCCTCGGTTGCGCAAGCGATTCATTGATGAGACGTCGCGTGTCCCGGAGGAGTTCAGGGTTGTCGGCGGGGTCGCCGACGGCGAGGCGTTCCTGGATCGCCAGGGCCTCCGCGCTTGAGGCAAGGGCCTCCTGCGGCCGTCCGGCGGCCCGAAGGCAACGGCTGCGCGCGGCGAGTGCGGCCGCGAGCCCGTACTGGAAGAGCCCTGAACCGGCGCTGTCGAGTTCCTGGAAAAGTGTGACGGCGTCCTCGATCAGCAGCAGTGCCGGCCAGTAACGTCCCGCCCGCTCCAGGGCGCGTCCCAATCCGAGCGCCGCGTGAGCGATCTCCGGTGTGGCCGAACCCTCGCCCGACGTGGCCAGGTGGTGGAGCCGGGCCACCTCGCCGTCTTCGGAAAGCATCGCGGTCGCCTCTCAGCCGACGCGGGCATGCCGCCGCAGTTGATGGTGCGCCCTGTGTCCCGCGCGGCGGGAAACGCCCGGAGCGGGGCGCGTCCGCCGGATCGGCGCGCCGTCTGCCGCTCCCCAGGCCGGCGGACGAGCGCGGGGGGACCTCCCCCAAGGCTCCAACGCCGCCCGTCCGCCTTCCCTCGGCAGGGCGTCTGGACCCTGCGGCCCAACACTAAAACAGTTGCGCAAGTGATCAGAGCCAACGACCGGTGACATTCTGGTAGACGCGCCGGACGACGACGGTCGCGAGGGCGTAGGCGACCATGACGGCGGCCAGCAACGGGAACGCGGCCACGGGGAGCGGCGCCAGCCCGAGCAGCCCCGCCACCGGGGAGAACGGCAACAGCAGACCGGCCAGGCCCAAGGCGCCGGCGGCCGCCAGGACGGCGGCGGCAGGACGCGGCGCGCCACGGCCGCGACCGCGCAGCAGCGCCATCGTCAGTCCCTGGGCCACCAGATTCTCAGCGAACCAACCCGAGTGGAACAGGGCCTGGCCGGCCGCGCCGCCGTGCGCGTGCAGCACCCACCAGAACAGCCCGAACGCCGTCAGGTCGAACAGCGCGCCGAGGCAGGCCACGAAGCGCGCCAGGTCGGAACGGTCGAACGTGCGAGGGGCCCGGATCTCCGAGTCGTCCACGCGATCGTAGACCAGGGCCAGTTGGGACAGGTCGAAGCAGATGTTCTGCACCAGGATCTGCAGCGGCAGCATGGGCAGGAACGGCAGCATCACGCCGGCCGCCAGCATCGACACGACGTTGCCGAAGTTCGATGTCAGCGCGATCTTGATGTACTTGGCGGTGTTGGCGAACGTGCGCCGGCCGGCGAGCACGGCCTGTTCCAGCACGCGCAGATCCTTGCGGACCAGAATGACGTCGGACGAGGCGCGGACGAGGTCGGGGGCATCACTGATCGAGATACCGACGTCGGCGGCGCGCAACGCCGGCGCGTCGTTGACGCCGTCGCCGAGGTACCCGACCGTGCGTCCCGCTCCCTTCAGCGCCCGGACGATCCGCGCCTTCTGCGGCGGACCGATCCGCGCGAACGCCGCCCCGGACGCGGCCAGCCCGGCCACCGCGCCATCGTCGAGCCCGGCGAGCTCATGGCCCAGGACGACGCGGGAGGCGGGGATGCCCGCATCGCGGCAGATCCTCCGTGCCACCAGTGGATGGTCACCGGTGATCATCACCAGCCGCAGACCGCCCCGCTGCAAGGCGCGTACCGCCGGCACCACCGCCGGTTCCAGCAGGTCCCGGAAGCCCACGAAACCGAGAAAGGTCAACCGTTCCTCGTCGGCCGGGCCGAGGGGCCGCCCGGCCAGATCGCGCTCGGCCGTTGCGACCGCGAGAAGCCGGACGCCGTCCCCTGCCCACTGATCTCCCAGCTCCAGCAACCGGCGCCGTTCGGCGGCCTCCAGCAAGCGTTCGCCATCACCGGTCCGGACCCGGTCGCACGAAGCCAGCACCTCTTCGACCGACCCTTTCGTCACCAGAACACCGCTCGGCGCACCTCCCGGCGCGGGCCGGTCCCGCCGCAGCAACACGGTCGCGCGGCGACGGGTGAAGTCGAAGGGAATCGCGTCGACGCCCGCCCATTCCGCAGATGCCGAGTCGTCCGCGTCGTCCTGAAGCAGCGCCTCATCGATCGGGTCGCCGATGAGATGACCGGCCAGTTCCACCGACCACAGCGCGTTGGCGCGGGCCCAGCGCAGCACCTCCGGGTCCGGACGCCCCGCCGGGTCGAGGTGGCACACCAGTGAGACGCGTTCCTCGGTAAGGGTGCCGGTCTTGTCCAGGCACAGCGTGTCCATCGCACCGAGGTTGTGGACGGCGGCCAGCCGCTTGACGATGACGTCTCGGCGGGCAAGGCCCCGGACCCCGCGGGCCAGCAGTGCGGTCACCACCAGCGGGAGCATCTCCGGGGTGGCCGCCACCGCGACCGCGATCGCCAACAGCAACGCCTGCGCCCAGTCGCCCCGCAACACCCCGGTCACCGTGACGACGACGGGGAGCGCCGCCAGGGTCACCCCGACGAGCGCCCACGACACCGCGCGCACGCCGCGCTCGAACGCGGTCTCCAGACGCCCGGACGCCAGATCCCGACTCGTCGCGCCGAAGCAGGTGTCGCTCCCGGTCGCGACCGCGACGGCCCGGCCCGAACCGCTCACCACGGTCGTGCCCATGAAACACACGCGCGGATGGCCGAACAGGTCCGAGCCGGGCTCGGGCGGCTCCGGCGGAGCGGTCCAGGTCGCGTGCTTGCCGGCGGGGAAGGACTCCCCGCTGAGCACCGCCTGGTCGATCCGCAGATCGGACGAACTCAGCAACCGAAGGTCGGCCGGCACCACGTCCCCGGGGTGCAGTTGCACGATGTCCCCCGGGACGACCTGCTCGACAGGGACCTCGCGCGCGACCGGTTCCGCGGACGGCCCGGCGCGGCGGACGACGGTGGCGGTCATCGTCGCGGTGGTACGCAGCGCCGCGGCGGCCCGGTCGGACCGGCGCTCCTGGTGCAGCCGCAGCGCCCCGCTGACCACCGCCAGCGCGCAGACGAGCGCGGCGCCGCGCAGGTCACCCGCCAGTGCCGTGACGATGCTCAACAACAGCAGCACCAGTACGAACGGAGCCGCGGCCACGCGCAGGACACGCCTCGACCGGACACCGGGCCTCGCCGTACCGCCCTCGCCGTACCGCAGCAGCCGGTCCTGGGCCTCGCGTTCGTCGAGCCCGCGCGGCGATGACTCCAGCGTGCGCAGCACCGTCAGGGACGGCTGCTCGGCACAGGAGACCAGCCGCCCGAACACCGAGGCCGTAACCTCCTCGTCGGAGGCGGCCGGCGCCGGCCGGGCAGCGTTCAGCGGGCGACGAGACGCCGGTTCAGGCGCCCAGACCACGGGCGTATCCGGAGCCGGACGCCGGGTCCTCCCGCAGGGAAGCGATCATCTGCTCGACGATCGCCGTCAGATGCGGGTCGTCGACCACGTAGAACTGGTGCCGCCCCTCCTTGCGGGCGCGCACCAGACCGGCCAGCCGCAGCTTGGCCAAATGCTGGCTGACCGCGGGCACCGTGCCGTCGACGGCCTCGGCCAGCGAGCCGACGTCCTGCTCGCCATGTGCCAGAACCCACACGATGTGCAGGCGCATCGTCGCCGCGAGCATGCCGAACTTGCCCGCGGCATCCTGAAGCACCTCAGCGGGCAGCGCCAGATCCTCGTCGCGGGCCGCCATGCCTCCACTCCGGTCGCTCTCGCACCTGCGTGTTCGCACGGATACGAAGGTCACTCAGTCTGCCACGCCAGGCTCGCGCGCCGCACCCGGGCAACACGGGCCCTGTCCCTGCCGAAAACCTCGTCCGGACAGGTCAAGCGGCATGTTCGTACTCGGTGAGAATCCCTCCCATCCGTTGCCTTCTTCGGAGGCTCAGGTGGGCGATCTGGTCCGGTTCGGTGATCGGTGAAGGCAGTGGCTTCAAGGGGCGGGCGTTGGCGATGCCCTGATGAGGCCGATGCTGGTTGCAGAAGGTCTGGATTAAAAGCCGTGCCCGGCAGCCCACATCCTCCAGATCCATGACCAGGTTCGGCTCCGCCTGGGTCACCCACGCTGCGGTCGGGTGAGCAGCGACGCCCAGAACCCGGATGCGGTGTGTGATGCTCGATGACCGCCAGCACGTTACATCCGCGCACCCGTGAGCGTGACGGTCTCCAGGAAGTCACACGCCAGCAGCGCCTCAGCCTGCGAGCTCCGGAAGCCGGCCCATGTGGCGGCGGAGCATACTGGCTGCACGTGTTCACCGAGTTGAAGAACCGCGGCCTGGGCGATGTCCTGATGCTGGTCTGCGACGGGCTGAAGGGCCTGCCCGAGGCAGTGGAGACCATCTGGTCCCGCACCATCGTCCAAACCTGCGTGGTGCACCTGCTGCGCAACTCGTTCCGTTACGCCGCTCGCCAGGACTGGGACAAGATCGCCAAAGCGCTCAAGCCGGTCTATACCGCCCCGAGTGAGGACGCGGCCACCGAGCGGTTCCTGGAGTTCCAGGACGTCTGGGGCCATAAATACCCCGCGATCGTGAAGCTGTGGTCGGACGCCTGGGCCGAGTTCGTGCCGTTCCTGGCCTTCGACGTGGAGATCCGCAAGGTGATCTGTTCCACCAACGCGATCGAGTCGGTGAACGCCCGGATCCGCAAGGCCGTCCGCGCCCGCGGGCACTTCCCCAACGAGGCCGCCGCCCTCAAGTGCGTCTACATGGCGCTGAGGAGCCTGGACCCCACCGGCAAGGGCCGCAAACGCCGGACCATGCGCTGGAAGGCATCCCTGAACGCCTTCCAGATCGCCTTCGAAGGCCGACTCACCCCGACCATCCACTGACCACTCAACCAACCAAGATCAGCCGTTAAATTGACACACCCTTCCTTCTCACCGCGGCCGCAACCCGCGCAGGGCGAGGTCGGCGACGCTTTCGGTGAACGCCTCGTCGTGCGGGCCGGGTGAGACCAGGAGGCGGTAGTACAACTGGGCGTAGATGAGATCGATGGCGCGGTACGGGTCGATGTCGGGGGCGACTTGTCCTTCGTCTTGCGCGCGGCGGATCCGGACGGCGACCCGGTCCCTGGTGGGACCGATGAGGCGGTCTCTCAGTTCGTTGGCGAGGTTCGGGTCATGCTGGGCCTCGCCGATGAGCCAGGCCAGGACGGGGCGCGAGTCACCGATCGCGCCGAGCCAGGAGTCCTTGACCATCTGCTTCAGGTCGGCCTCGAAGTCGTCGCTCTGCGCTGATTGGAGGTGTTTGAAAAGCCGGTCCTCAAGGCGCTGTGCCCAGGCGTCCAGGACGACTGCGCCCTTGGAGGGCCACCAGCGGTAGATCGTCCGCTTGCCGACGCCCGCGCGCGCCGCGATGCCTTCGATGCTGACTTTCGCCAGGCCGCTCTCGCGTGCCATGGCCAGCGCGGCCTCGAGGATCGCGGCGGTCGTTTGAGGATTGCGCCGGGCAGGGTCCGGCGTGCGCGAAGGGCTCATCTCACCTCACATCCAGTGGCCTCTCAAGCTACCGCACAGGGAGACGATCCGGTCCGTCTTGACATCGCCTCAACGCTCTGAACTACTGTCTGGAGACACGATCCGGTCCGTATCGCGATACGGACCGGATCGCCTCCCGTGTCGAGGCGGGACAACCCTCTGGAAAGGGATTTCATGCGCAACGAGCTGTACGACTACAGTCCGATCACCCAACGCACACCCATCACCTGGCCTGGAGGGGCCCGAGTGGCGTTCTACGTAGGGCTCAACGTCGAGCACTTCGTGCTGGGCAAGCCGTCCACCAGCATCAACCAGGCGACCGCCACGCTCGTCCCCGACCCGCTGAACCACGGTTGGCGCGACTACGGCACCCGGGTGGGCATCTGGCGGATGATCGAGGCGTTCGACCGCCACGGCGTACGCCCCAGCGTGCTGCTCAATTCGGACGTCGCCGAGCAGTACCCGCAGATCATCGAGGCCGGCAGTGCCCGGGACTGGGCCTGGCTCGCGCACGGCAAGAACAACTCCACCGTGCAGCCCGAGGTGGAGGCGCAGGAACGGGCGTACCTGACCGACGTTGTGGAGACCATCGAGAAGGCCACCGGACGGCGTCCCCGCGGTTGGCTGGGACCGGCCCTGAGCGAAACGTTCCAGACTCCCGCGCTGCTGGCCGAGCTCGGCCTGGACTACGTACTGGACTGGACCAGCGACGACCAGCCGTACCCGCTCAACGTGTCCGGCATGATGAGCGTCCCGTACACCCTCGAGCTCAACGACCTGGGACTGTTCACCGCCCACTCCATCACCGGCCCCGACTTCGTGCAGATCGTCAAGGATCAGCTCGACCAGCTGTACGCCGACTCCGAGCACAGCGGGCGGGTCATGGCCCTGGCCATGCATCCCTTCGTCACAGGGCAGGCGTTCCGCCTGAAGTACCTCGACCAGGCGCTGGAGTACGTCGTCAACCACCCCGGCGTGTGGAACACCACCAGCGACGACATCGCCGCACACTACGCCACCACCGCCGGCCAAGCGGCGTGACACCGGCCAGTACGCCTCGGTTCACGAACCCCGGGCCCTGGGTTCCTGCGGTTGAGGAACCCCAGGAACCGCTCTTTCCTGCCCCACCTGGACGACCATCCCGACACCGCAACCTGAACCGACGCCCAACGCCGCACCAGCCTGCAGGATCGCCTTCCGCTGAGCCTCGATGCGGATCCACGGAAGCTTGGTCAGCTGCGGGACCAGGCCGCGGTGGTGGCCATCGAAGAGGCAGCCCGGCGTGCAACGGCCCGGCCCGACCGGATCGGACTCGCGCAGACCATCCTCGATGCACCAGCCGTTGCCGGATCGTGGCGTTCGACAGGCCTGACCCCGAGTCGATCGACACGACACTGGCGCCGCGGCGGCTCGGCCTTGTGGGAGGGCTCCCGCACGTGACCGGCGATGTGCTCTCGTGTCGTTCCCACCGGGTCGACGCCCTCCCGCTCGCAACGGTCGAGCCGCGCGTCGAGCCTCAACTCTGCCCGGTGGGCGGCCCATGGACGATGCGGTGGATGGTGGAACGGCCGACGCTGTACTCGGTGGCCAGGTCGGCCAGCGACACTTCGCCTTCGGCGTAGCGGTGGCGGATGGAGCGGCGCGCGGACTCGGGGAGTTTGGGCTGCTTGCCTTTGAGCTTGCCGTTCCTGCGGGCCAGCGCCATGCCCTCGCGGGTGCGCAGGTGGCCCAGGTTCGCCTCGAATTCGGCGACCATCGCCAGGGTCTGCAGGAACAGCCGGCCGAACGGGTCGTTCCAGTCGTAGACCGATCCGCCCAGCCCGAACAGCACACCGCGGTCGGACAGGTCGGTGAGGATCTGGTTGGCCTCGGCCATGTTGCGGGCGAACCGGTCGAACTTGGTGACGGCGAACACGCTGGCCGGCCACACCGCAGCCAGGGCCTGGTCCAGGCCCCCGCGGTTGCGGCGGGTGGTTCCGGAGAAGCCCCGGTCGATGTAGATCCGATCGGCCGAGACGCCGAGCGCGAGCAGTTGCTCGGTCTGGACCACGACGTCCTGCTCGTCGGTGGAACAGCGGGCGTACCCGACCCGGACGGCACCGGGAGCCGTAGCGTTCACGCCCTCAAGTGTTCCGGATAGGGCCCCTTTCGCCGGGACAGTTCGCGGAACACCTTTACGGAACACCCCGACCTGGGGCGCCGTCCCGGCCGGTGGGGGATCCCCTTACGGAACACCACAACGATCAAACCATCATGGCCTACCGCTGATTTCCGCACCCAGCTTCCTCGAAGGCTTAAGGCTCGGGGGGTCTTGTCCCTGCGATCTCACCTGAACGGTGAATGCCTCGATGGCGTCGATGAGGGCCTCGAAGCGGAAGGAGTGGTACAGATCGAAGGCGTGGTTGCCGCCGCGCAGTTCGGCGTAGACGACGGGGGCGTTCGAGGTCTGGCGTAGCCGGTCGACGAAGTTCCGCGCGTCGGTCACGGGTACCAGCGGGTCGAGGTCGCCGTGGGCCACGAAGAACGGCGGGGCGTCCGGTCCGATGTGATCGAGGGGCGAGGACCCGGGTTCGCCGTCGAAGTAGGGGCCGTACCAGCCGTTCAGGTAGACGGCGCCGGTCACGGCGGTGTCGGCGTCTTCGAAGTCCGGTTGGAGGGCGGGGTCGTTGGGGGTGAGCGCGGCCAGCGCGGCCATGTGGCCGCCCGCCGAACTGCCTGCGACGAACAGGGTCGACGGGTCGGCTCCGTAGTCGTGGGCGTGCTCGCGGACCCAGGCGATGATCTTCTTGAGGTCGATCAGGTGGTCGGGGTGCTGGGCTTGGGGCCGTAGCCGGTAGTTGGCGCTGACGCATACCCAGCCCTGGCTCGCGAGGTGGTAGAGCAGGGGTAGTGATTGGCTGTTCTTGTGGCCGCTGTCGTAGTGGCCGCCGTGCAGGTGAATCATGACGGGCGCGCCCTGCGGGCGTGAGCGGTGATGGTAGAGGTCGAGCAGGTTGCGGCGGCCCGCGTCGCCGTAGGAGAGACCGGCCACGCGCCGGACGTCCGGGCGGCGCTTGAGGATGGGTAGGAACAGAATGCGGGCCAGCGGGGGCCGGCGCCGCAATCCTGCGGCGAGGCCGGCGTCGAGGGTGGCACGCCATCCGGCGCCCAGCCCTTGGTCCAAGGCGCGGGCGATCCGCGCGCGGTCACCGAGCGCGCGGTGGGCGATGGCCGCGAGCCCGGGCACGGTGACGGCGGCCAGGGTGACGATCGCCCAGCCGCCCGCCGAGTCGATGTCGCCTTGGGCGAACGCCAGTGCCGTTGGAAGCAGCAGCAGCCAGAAGAAGGCCGCGAACGGCAGTTCGTTGGCGGCCAGGCCGAAGTAGTAGCTCAGGCGGCCGAGCGGCCGCTCGAACGGCACCGGCCGCAGCGCGAACAGCGTGCCGAGAGCGGCGAGCGCCACAGGGATGAGATAGCCGATGGGCATGAAAACCTCCAAGTTCGCGGTACAGAGGGCGGCGAGTGGTTCAGCTGGCGCGACGGGCCGTGAGGGCTAGGGCAGGGATGACCACAGCCCCTGCCGTCAGGTGCAGCAGGACCAGTCCGAGCCGGTTGACTGTGCTCACCCCGTGTCCGGTGAACAGGCCGCTCAGCGAGAGCAGCAGGCAGGCGGTCGCGACGGCCGTCCATATCCGGCCGGGCCGTGGGGTGAATCGTTCCAGCAGGGCCAGCACGCTCCAGCCGAGCAGCGCGGTCGCCGCGCTGACGAAGACGACCGCGCCGACCGGCAGGTCGGCGGGGGTCCCGGAGCCGCCGGCGGGCTGCTTCAGGCTGGTGCCCACGCCCTTGGCGGCCGCCCAGACCGCGACGGCTGCGGCGACCGCGGCGCCTGTCGTGATCAGCCGGCGGGAGGTGGGCTTCGACTTCACGATGCTCCTAACTTCACATGGTGTGCACTTGGTAAAGTACACACCATGTGAAGTTCTGGCTAGACTGTCGACATGGCCGCCATCGAAACCCCGCAGAACGCACGGAGTCGGCACACCTCCCAAGCACTGCTCAAGGCCGCCCGGGAGCTGATCGAGCAGCAGGGTCCGGCGGCGGCCACGATGGCGGCGGTGGCCGAGCGCGCCGGAGTCTCCCGCCGGGCCATCTACCTGCATTTCTCCTCGCGCAGCGAGCTCCTGGCAGCGCTGTTCGATTACCTCAACGAGGTCGAGGACCGCGACGCCGCCTTCCGGCCCCTCTGGCAGGCGGCAGACGGGATCGCGGCACTGGACGCCCGCGCCCAGGTGGCGGCCGACTTCCTTCCGCGCATCATGCCGACCGCCCGCGCCATCCAGCAGGCGACCCGCTACGACCCGGACGCCGCCCAGCACTGGGAGCTGGCCACCGCGTCCCGCTACGACGGTTGCCTGCGAGCCATCGAGCTGCTGGCCGACGAGGGCCGGCTGGCCCCGCAGTGGACGATCCGCACGGGAGCGGACATGCTCCTCGCACTCAGCTCGTTCGACGTGATCGACCTGCTCCTCAACGAGCGGCAGTGGACCCGCCAGCAACTCGGCGACCACCTGTCGGCGCTCTACCGGCGGGTCTTCCTGGCCTGAGAACTCCCTACGACGCGCCACCCAACCCGAACGACGTCACTCGGCTGCGTTGTCACGGCACGTTGACCTGCGGAGTAGTCACCACTTCGGCCCCTGGAATGTCGGTGGTCGACGACCGCCATCTCACCCGAGAATCAGCCACCAGGGTGTCCATCCGGCCCGGTGCTTCGCCCCGAACAGCGCGAGACCTGCAGACATCCAGGCCCAGGCCAGGCCGTGGGCATGAATCACAATGTCGGCATCGGAGTAGCCAATGGCGCAAAGACGGGCCCGCCAAGCTCCTTAACGCGTGTCATGAGTGTTCGCCCTGTTCGGGTTGCGGGCCACCGCCGGGCGCGGCAGCCGGGTCAGCGTCGGCCGGACCGCTGTCGGCCGGGCCGGCGTCGGCGAGGTTGAGGCGGCGGTCCATGTTGAGCTGGATGTCGCCGCCGCGGCGACGATCCGCCCTGGGACCTTGTCCCTGCCGAAAGCCTCGTCCGTGCAGGTCAAGCGGCATGTTCGTATTCGTTGAGGATTCCGCCCAGACGTTGCCTTCTTCGGATGTTCAGGTGGGCGATCTGGTCTGTTTTGTTGATCGGCGGAGGCAGTGGCTTCGACGGGCGTGCGTTGGCGATGCCCTGATGGGGCCGATGTTGGTTGTAGAAGGTCTCGAACTCGCGGAGGGCGTGGAGCAGGTGCCGCTGGTTCCAGATCGACATGCGGTCCAGGAGCTCGCGGCGGCAGTTCTGCTCCCATCGCTCTATCACTGCGTTCATCCTCGGCATCCGCACCCCGGTCAGCACCGCCTGGATGCCGGCATCGGCCAGGATCGCGTCGAACAGGCCAGGGAACTTGGTGTCGCGGTCGCGGATCAGGAATCGTGCCCGGCAGCCGGCGTCCTGAAGGTCCATGGCCAGGTTCCGGCCGCCTGGGTCACCCACGCTGCGGTGGGGTGGGCGGTGGCGCCCAGAACCCGGATGCGGCGGGTGTGATGCTCGATGACCGCCAGCACGTACATCCGCGCACCGGTAAGTGTGACGGTCTCCAGGAAGTCAGACGCCAGCAGCGCCTCGGCCTGCGAGCGCAGAAGGCCGGTCCAGGTGGTGGCCGAACGCTCAGGTGCCGGGTCGATACCGGCGTCGTTGAGGATCTCCCAGACGGTGGAGGCCGCGACCTTGACACCGAGCACCAGCAACTCATCGTGCTCCGGCCGGTAGCCCCAGCCCGGGTTCTCCCGCACCAGACGAAGGACGAGGGCTCGGACAGAGCGGACGGTTGGTGGACGGCCCGGCCGCTTGGGTCTGGACCGGGCGGCGTGCCGACCGGCAATCAGGTCGCGGTGCCAACGCAGCATCGTCTCCGGCCGCACCAGCAGCCGCATCCGCCGCAGCACCCCGGAAGGCAACCGGTGCAGCAGCGCAGCCACAAACGCCCGGTCCGCTGTAGTGAATCGCACCCGCTTTCCGGCAAGCCGGCGCTCCAGCACGGCGATCTGGTGCCGCAACACCAGGATCTCGGTGTCCTTGTCCCGATCGGTCATTGGGAGCAGACGCAGCACCGCGAACGTGTTGGTCACGGTCATGTAGGCCAGTCGCAACAGCACAGCCGCCCATCGTCCCGCGGCAACCACCTCGCCGCGGCCTGTCCTTGCTACTGATCAAGCCCCGCGTCGGAGCCCACCCCCTGCGCCTCTCGCCTGCACGGACGTAGTTTTCGGCAGGCACAAGGCTAAGCGGTTGCGGCCCCGGCGAGCAGGTCGCGGCCCGGGACTTCGGCGGTTGGGGACGGAGGGCGCTCCAGCAGGCATTTCAGCAGGTCCGCGCGGTCCCAGCGGAGCAGAGGTTGGTGGCGTGATCGGGGTCAGCGACCCGGTGGCGGCCATAGGCGAGACGGGGACCGATTGTCTCCGGACAGGCTGACCCAGTAGATCTTGACCCGACCAGTAGTGGTGCCGCTGCTGTTTTCTACGTTGATCAATGCCGTCCAGGCTTCTCCGCTGGGAACCGGCGTGACGATGTGCTTCCTGGAATAGCCGTCGCTACTGCCGACCGATACCTTTGCCTCGGTAGTGGGGAATCCCTCGCAGATCAACCGCACTTCGAGCTCCGCTTTCGCTCCCTCTCCCCCGGAGATCGTCAACTCGCCCACGATGAGACCGTCGCCGGGCCCCGTGTATTGGTACTTCGTGCCGGCTCTACCCTCACCGATGATCTTTGGGACGTCATAGGAGATCAAGGTCTTGAGGAGCGCGGGCCGCAGCCCGGCGATGAGTGCGTTGGCGGCGGTGACATCGCCGTCGTGGACGTAGACGACGGTCGAGTCGGAGTAGGGAATCCAGCCGTTACTGACCTCTTGCTTGGCGGTGATCTTGTAGACCGTTGTGGTGTGCAGAGGACCGGTGTCGAAAGGTGGTTCGATCCTGCCGCCTTCGAGTTTCTTCTCGACACCGTTGACGAAGAATTGATAAATGGCATTGTCGTCGCCGTCGACCCGCCAGTTGACTTTAGTCGACTGACCGTTTTCCACGATCGGGTCATCGGCGCGGAAGTTCTTCAACTCGAAGCCGATGGGGAACTTTCCGATCGGATGAGTGGCGTCCTTGAATTTTGGTTTGTCGCCGGGAGCCTCGACGGAGATGACGACGTCGGTGATGCCCTCGATGGCGCTGACGTGGATGTCGTCCAGGTGCAGACGCAGCGCATCGTCCGGCTCGGCCTTCTCGTTCTTGGGCTTGAAGGTGAACTGGCCCGGTTCCGGGTTGCTGGTGTCTTGGGACCAGCCGGGGGGAAGTTCGATCTTCGGGCTGACCTTGTTCCATACGGGGGTGAGGATGTCGGGAGCGTCCTCGCCCCAGTTGTTGCCGGCGACGGTGAACGTGATCGTCAGGGATTCGAACTCGATGTTGGAGAAGGCGTAGCTGGAGATCAGGACGTCCAAGGATGCCTTTGTCGGCGTGCTGGGGCTCTTGGAGACCGTCATCGGCGCGGGGTGGGTGCTGATGCTGGAGCGGAACGGGAAGTCCTGCTCCCCGGTGTCGGTGTCGGGCGGTGCGATGGTGCTGGTCATGCCGGGCTCCTGGTGCGTGTTCGGGTTACGGCCGAGTGGTCAGGTCGTGGCGTCGGGTCATACCGTTGGCGAGATGCAGCAGCCCGGTGCGCAGGTGCGCGCGGAATTCGGGCGTGATGCGGGCGGTGGTGTCGGTGGCGGTCACGGCGATCGTGGTCCCGTCGGGCCGCTTCCAGGTCCAGTCGCCGCTCTCCACGACCGGCAGCGGAAGGCCGAAGGCCTGCGTGACCGTCTCGGTGCCGTCGCCGCGCCTGACGGTGACGCCCTGGAGGCGGCCCAGGGCCGGGCCGACGTGGAAGACGGCGTCCATGTGCGCGAGCGCATGGGCGATGTAGTCGACATCGGGACGCAGGAAGCTGGTCGGCAGAATATGGGTGTTGGCCTGGACGCCGGCCCATGGATCGGCGAGCAGTGTGACCAGGCGTGACTCGCCCAGCCTCAGGGCCAGGCCGGCCCCCTTGCCTCGTCCGGCCACGTAGCCCTCCGGCGGATTGTGCGGAGGGGCCACGGCGTAGAACTGGGTGTAGTCGTTCTGGTCGAAGTAGCCGATGAGGCCGTCCTCGAACGAGGAGTTCGAGCCGAGCAGGATCGGCCAGGCGTACTTCTGGTAGTCGGCGGTGGGCGGGTCGGCCGCCAGCCGGCTGGGCAGGACCGGGACGATCGGTTCGGCATCGCCCTCCAGTTCGAGCCGGGCGCGCATCAGCGCGAGCGGGTGGCCGAGCATCCGCAGCGTGGGATGTGACGACGACGGGCGATCCGGGGCGATGGCCCGCCGTGCGTTCTCCACCGTGGCGATCAGGTCCGCCAGGGGCGTGAGCCGGTCGTCCTTGGGGGTGAGACCGTTGAGGAAATGAGCGAGGTTGGGGTGCTCGGCGCTGTCCTGGCCGAGGGTGGGGGCGTCCGGGTGATACCGCTCGAAGACCAGTGTGCCCTGCACGGAGCGCAGTTCCCCCAGCAGGTGACCCTCGGGCGCCATGCACAGCAGTGCCTCGTCGAAGTGGTTGGGAACGATCCAGGCGCTGATCTGGTCTCCGGCGTCGGCGCTGAACGCGACCCGCGTGTCGTCCCGCCGGGAGATGAAGTCGAAACCGAGCCGGGCGGGCTGCGGGAGCCGCGGCCGGAGCTGGAACAGGTGCCGCGCCCAGGATCTCTGCTGCCCGACGTGGACGAGCGCGTCGGCGTCGCCCGGCTTGCGGGGATCCTTGGCATCGGGGATGACCGTCGCTGCTCTGGCGGGCGCCGGACGCTGGTCGGGCCGGTCGGCCGTGTCGACGACCTCGTATCCGCGGCCGAAGCGGTCGACCAGGAACAGGCGGCTGAATCGGAACTGGCCGGCGCGGTAGGGCTCGTAGTAGGGGGCGTTGACCCAGTTCTCATCCGGAGCGGGGTCCGCCGGTGCCCGGGTGACGGCGGACAGGGACCGCGGCGCGAAAGTGTGGTGCCCGTCGAGGATGTCGGCGACGCTCGCCTTCGGGCGGGGGCGGACGCCGGATACGCGGCCGGTGAGCTGTGCGGTGAAGCCGTCCAGGGCCTGCGAGATCAGGTCGGTTCCGCCGCTGCCGTCGTCGAGGTGCCTGGCGAGGTCGTCGACCGCGTCGAGGAACTCCTTGCTCTGTCCGGGAGCCTCGGTACCGACGCGGTCGAAACGTTCGGTGATGTTGTGCACAGCGTGCGCCGACAACAGGATGGAACCCGAGACGCTGCGCGGGACGGCCTCGCTCTCCGCCGCGTCGCCTTCGCCGCGCCACTGGTAGAAGTCGTCTCCGAACTCCCAGTTCCTGCGGGGGTCGGACTTTTCGGCCTGATAGTGGTGGTAGGGGACGGCGAAGTACTCCGCTTCCCACGCCAGCAGCAGCGGAGTCCACGGCTGTTTCCACAGCGTGGTCGCACGGCGGACGGAGAGGACCCTCCGGTCGGGGGCCGACCAGGCGACGGGTGTCGCCTGGTCGGCGAAGATGACGGTGGCCGGGGCCCGGTACCGGTCCAGCGTGGCGAATTCGGTCAGCAGGGTCTCGGGCAGGCCCGTGGGGACCTTGGCGGGGATCTTCTTCTTCAACGCCGCCCAGCCCGAAGGCTTCACGGCGGTGACGGCGGCGTTCTGACCGGCCTTGGTCACCGTCTGCCCGGACAACCGGCACGGGATGTCCGCGGGGTCGTCGAGCAGCCGGGACGCCCTGGCGCCCTTGATGAGGACGACCGGTTCGCGGGCGTTGTGGAATACCGGCCGGGGGGTCCGGGTCGGCCGCCCCGCCGGGGCGCGATCCCACAGGTCGGTGAGCCGCTTCACCTCGGCGTCGATCGCGGTGTCCAGGTCTTCGGGCGTCACGGCCCTCAGCAGCGCCGGAGCCCGCGTCAGCGCGGTACCCTCGGCCTTGACCTTGCCGGTGAGGGCGGTCAGGTTCGCATCGACCTTCTCCTTCAGATTTTTCAGCCGTGCCTTGAGATGCACGTTCGTGGGCCTCATCGCGTTGAGTCCCTCGGCGTACCACCAGAGTTCGTAGAGCCGTTCCTGGCGGCGGGCGAGCCGCCGGGCGGCGGCGTCGTGGACCCGCTGGGCCTCGTTGGCCTTCGCCAGCCATTCCCGCTCCGGCTCGGGCAGCTGCCGGACCGGCTGCGACTCCTTGCCCTGGGCCGAGCGCGGGGTGGTGAAGTCCCAGGTGAAGCCGCCCGTCACCGGCTCAAATCGTGCCTCGCGGGTGCGCTGTTGGGCGGCCGCCATGCCGTCCCGGGTGTCGAGCTGGTGCAGCAGCCCGTACTGGAGGGCCTGTAGCCGTCGGAGCCGGCCGGGGTCCTTCCAGAAGTCGGTGTTGTGGGCGAGGGCGAGCGCGCTGATCCCGTCCACCGACGATTCGGCGACGCCGTAGGTGACGGGACGCTTCTTCGGGTCGCTCTCGGTGACGGGCGCCTCGTCGCGGTCCGGCGCCGGCGCGTCGCTCTTCTCCCAGCGGACGCCGACGGCGGCGCCGGCGCAGACGGTGCGGACCGGCGTCTCCGGGGCCGGGCAGTCCCAGCCGAGGCGCTTGAGCCGTTCGGCGATCTTCTCCTGGTAGTTGGCGGTGATGTCGGCGAACGGGTCGCCTGCGTCGGTGCCGTACCAGCCCATGACCAGGTAGCTGAGGTCCAGCGGGTCGCCGGTGAGTCCGGTGAGGGGGTCGTGCATCGAGAAGACGCCCATGTTGTAGGGCTGGTAGGTCGCGAAGGTCGGCAGGCCGGGGCCGACCGCGGTGAGCGGGCCGGGCAGGACGCCGGCGGGCTCGGACAGATCGCCGTCCAGCGGCCGGACGCGTCCGATGCGCGTGGGAACCGGTGTCGGGTCGGTGTCGGACGTCGGGATGGCATAGGGGGAGTTGTCGGCGGCTTTGGTGTCGGTCACGCAATCGCTGTGGACCAGCCATCCGGCGGCGGAACGCTCATCAGTGTTGGTCCTGCCGCCGTAGCGCACCACGAGCCATCGGGTGGGGACCCCCGCATAGGTCGTCGTCCCGTCGGGATGCAGAGCACCGCTGCGCAAGGCGGCCGGCAGTTCCCAGTGCACCAGCACGCCCTTGTCGGGACGGCTCACCGGCTGGTTCAGCGGATCCGGTTCCGGGCTGAGGTGGCTCCGTCGGGTGAAGTCGGGGCACCAGCGGCGCCAGTCCTGGTTTCGGACGGCGTCGTTGACCATCAGTGCCGTGACGCGGACGGGCACGATGACGGCTTCTGGGCTGCTCACAGGGCGCTCCTTGACAGGCACGTCCCGGACGGTCTCCGGGCCGGCGGGTCGATGGGAAACGGGACGCGGTCAGATGGGAGAGACGGTCATGGTCGCCGTTTCCGGTGACTGGACCATCTGCAGGACGAGCTGGCTCGGGCTGAGCCTTGTGGTGCCGCCCGGCTTGTACCCGGCGTCGAGCGCCGAGGCGATGACCGTCGCCAGGCCTGAGGCGCCGTCGTTGACGTTGAGGACGGTGGCGCCCGCGCCCTCGGCCGAGCGGTAGGGGACCTTGACCGGGGACGACAGCGCCTGGCCCGCCTTGAGCGCGCCGTCTTCCACCAGAGTGCGCAGGCTGACCCAGTCGTCCTTGGCGTCCGCGCCCCCGGGCCTCTGGATGCCGATGTGCAGACCCTGCATCGGCTCATGCAGGACGATCTCCCTGGGCAGGCCGTCGAACAGGCACAGCAGGACGTCGGGTGCGATCCGGTCGCAGCGCAGCACCTTCCCCGCCGTCGGAGCGGAGCCGTCGGCCTGCTCGGCGGAAACGCTCACCCGCGTCTCCGGGTACGCCGATACCAGCTGCGAGCGGATCAGAATCCCGGACCGGGGAAGGGCATAGGTCCTTTTCAGGTAGTTGACGCGCAGTTTCTCCAGCGCCTCGCGGTCGATGGTCGAACGCTCGGCCGCGGAGAAGGCGCCGTCCAGTAGGTGTCCCAGCCATACGGCGTCGACCTGGAAGACCCGGACGCTCTCCTCCGGCAGCATCCCCGCGTGCGGCACGAGGTGGTCGAACGGCACCTGTTCCAGGCGGCGCAGCCGGTCCAGCCACTGGACGATCGTCGGTTCGTCCGGGTCGGTGCTCTTGGGGGCCCGGGCGCCGGTGCCGTCCGGCTCACCGGCCGCCGCGGGCGCCGGGGCCACGGCCGTGGCCTGCGCGGCGAGGTCCCCCAGGACCGAATCGTCAGCGGCCAGGAACGCGCTCATCAACTCGGTCATGGCCGGCGCGGAAGCCGAGCCGAGGTCGCCCTCGCGGAGCGCCGCGACCAGGTCGGCTTCGGTTGCGGCTCGGGGGCCGGGCTCGTCGCGGGCTGCGCCGGCACCGGCCGGGCCGCCGCCGGCCGAGGCGTCCGCGGCCAGGACGGCGGCGTGGTAGTGGGCGGGCTCACCGTCCACGACCACGCTCCGGAACGCCGCGCGCCAGGTGTCGCCGGCCTGCCCGAGCAGCGAGATGACCGCCTCCCGCAGGTTCTCACCGTCCCCATCGGCCACCTCTGCCGACGTCGCCGCCGGGATCTGGGGCGCGATGATGCCGCAGGCCTCCGCGAGTCGGGCGTGCGCACGGTCGAGGTAGGCGGCCAGCGCGGCGGCGACGTCCTGGTCGGCCAGGACGAGTCCGCGGCCCAGGGCGCGCGCGGCCTGGTAGCCGAGGTCGTCGACGCCGTACTCGGCGTCGGCGGGGGACGGTCCGGTCACCTTGTAGGGCACCAGCGGCCCCCGGTACCAGGCGAAATCCTCCGGCTTCCCACTGTCATGGGCGACCGGGACGAAGCCGTCGGCCAGCCTGTATCGGGTGTGCTCGGTGTAGTTGCCCGTGTCGGTGGTCTCCGGCTGCGGCAGGCGCAGCAGCAGGCTCCGCGAATTGTCGGTGGCGTCGGCCGGCATCGCCGACCGGAGCAACTGCTCGCGTAGCCCCGAGAAGCCCGCCTGCCCGCCCGGCCCGGAGGTGAACGTCCACGAGTACAGGGACAGGAGCCGGATGTCACGGGTGAGCGTGCTCGGGTCGGCGAATCGTTCGGTGTGCCCTTCGAGAGAGACCAGGTGCGCCACGTAGGGGCCGCCCGTCCTGGACGGGAGGCGGTTGGCCGTGATGAACGAGTACTCGGCGGCCCGCCTGGCCGCGTCGCCGCTCGTCTCGCCCGGTAGGGAGCCGCGGACGTGCGCCAGGTGCGCGATCTCGGTTGCGCGCGGGGCGATCTGGCCGAAGGTTTCCCTGGTGACGCGAATGGTGCGGACGGATTGGGCTTTCTCGTCGCCGGTGAGTTCCGGGGAGAACACCGGCACCGTCACGTCCGCCGCGTCGACCAGCAGCTCCCCCGCTGTGCCCGCGGTGGTCAGGCCGGCCGCCTCCGGGTCGTCGACGATCTCGCCACGGGTGAACAGCAGGAGCGCCAGCCAGGGGCGTTTCCGGTCCTCCTCCTCGTCGGCCTTCCAGTCCAGCTGGTTCTCCCAGGGCAGGACGCGCCGTTCGAAGGCGATGTGCGGCAGCACGGTGTCCAGCCGGCCGCCGGAGCCGGCCGGCGGGTAGGCGCCGTGGACCTCCTGCTCTCCTATGTGCAGGCGCAGGCCCGTCACCTCGATCTGCTGGGTGACGGGCGCCGGAGGCGCCTCGCCGCCGAGCGGCAGGTCGTCCGGCAGCGTCTGCGCGACGGTGATGGTGTAGGTGCCCCGGCCGACGGAGGGCGTCTGGTTGTCGGCGAACGTCAGAGGACGCGTGGTCATGAGAGGACCTCCAGCAGTCCCAGTCCGGTGAGCACCTTGCCCATCTCCTTGAACGCGGTCTCGCGGGGAACGCCCGGATCGGGCGGGGCGGTGCGCTGGGACGCGGCGTGTCGGAGCGGGTTGACTTGTCCCGCCCAGGGCCGCGCCTGGATCACCTCGATGGAGGTGCCGACCTTGCAGCCGGCCAGCCGCGGGGGCGGCATCCGCACTTCGAGGCCGGTCGCGTACACCTCGGTGGGGCACGCCGCGACGTCCTGGGGGCGCGGCGGCGCGTCCGGCACCGTGCCCCACAGCGCGTTGGGGACGGCCGAGTACTGGGGGACGACGGTCCAGTCGTCGGCGGCGAACGGTCCGGCGTCCTGGTCACTGCCGCCCGGGCCCTTCGTGATCGACACGGTGTGGGCGGAGCTCCTCGACAGCGTCCCCTTGTAGCGCATGGGCCGCACGTCGAGCTGCTTCTTGCGGCGGCGCTTGACGCCGCCGACCTCAGGCTCGTCCTCGAGCGTCTGCCACGCGGAGTTGTAGCCGACCTCCGTGGCGGGGATCGCCGTGCGGGTCGTGAACGCGAACCCGTCGGTGGAAACGATCCAGCTCCCCGGCGCCGCCTTCTTCATCATGACCGGATCGGTGAGCAGGCCGTCGAACACCGACAAGGTCACCGGCGCCTCGGGCAGCTGCCTGCTCTTGAACTCGTCCCACTCCAGTTGCTGCGAGCGCCGGTCCTCGTCGGCGCCGAAGCCGATGGTCACCGAGAACGGGCCCGCCTTCAGGTGGGCGCGCCCTCCGACGGGCGGTCCCCACACCTGCAACGTGGCCCCGATCTCCACCCGGACCGTCACGCTGAACAACCAGCAGTCCAGGGTGTAGGACGCACCGATGGTGATGCCGATGTCGGCGTGGA
Organism: Actinomadura napierensis; assembly: GCF_039529375.1. Taxonomy (NCBI): domain Bacteria; kingdom Bacillati; phylum Actinomycetota; class Actinomycetes; order Streptosporangiales; family Thermomonosporaceae; genus Actinomadura; species Actinomadura napierensis. The sequence goes on along the minus strand of NZ_BAAAMR010000007.1, from coordinate 99,545 downwards.
AGTACAGGGGCGCCCACCACACGATGACGTTGAAGTAGGCCACCAGCCAGGCGCGCAGGCCCCCGGCGTCGTAGCTGATCTCCAGCCGCCCGCCGACCATGCCCGCCTCGGGAGTGACGGCGACGTACAGCTCGCCCTTGACGGCGACCGCGGAACCCGCCGACCAGCTCAGCCCCAGCCGCGGCACCGCCGGATAGTGGTCGGGTTTGGTGAAGGCGGGATGGTAGCCGCCGACCGTCGCCACGAAGTCGCCCTCGTGGACGCTGCCGGGGAACCACACGCACAGGGCGGCGCCGCCGGTCAGCTTGCAGTCCTTATGGAAGATCCAGGAGTTTTCGCCGAGCGCCGCCGTCAGGGAGAACTGCCGCTTGGCGTGCTCGTACAGCGCCCGGAACCCCAGCTCGATGTGGGCGACACTGGGCGCGTCCTTGGATCCGGTCGAACGCGCCGGGAAGTCCGCCGACATCGTCCCGAGCAGCGCCACCTGGAAGTCCCGGTCACTGAACTGGACGATCAGCAGCCCCGCCACGTCCACCGTCTCGGCGATCGAGGCGCTCACACCCGCGGCCAGCCACAGCACACCGTTGGCCGGTGACACCACGGCGTCGGCGCCGCCGGTGACCTTCTCCAGGACCTTGGTGGGGCTGATCGGCTGGTCGGGGTCGGCCCCGGCCAGTTCCCCCATGTTGCCCAGGGCCCGCACGAACGGGAACTGGGCCACCTTGTCGGCCTCGGGCAGGGTGAGCCGGCTGTTGTAGCCGAAACCCAACGCCAGCCCGGTGAACACCACGGGTGGCGGCCCGCCGATCTTTCCTTCCGACGCGCCGAAGACGAACAGTGAGGTGTAGGAGGGGTGCCGGTCCGTCTTCTTGATGCGGGCGTAGGATCCCACGGCCATAAGCCCCCATTTGGCGGCCTTGACCATGATCAGCCCGTCGTAGGCGAACTCGTACTTGCTGTCGGGGGGACGAGCCGCGAGCATGCCCAGCACATGCAGCGGATCCCGCTCGTACGCCACGCCAAGGCCGTGGAGCATCATCCGGACGGTGGGGTCCTTGGTCAGTTCGATCTCCATGCCGAGGCCGGTCGCCTGCAGCTCGAAGCCGGCCGCGACGAACCCCGCCTCCAGGCCCACCACGAGCCTCTCCGCCCGCCCCTCGCCCGCGGGGACCAGCCGGACCCGGACCTGCCGCAGATACAGCGCCCCCAGCGCCCGCTCGACCTTCTGCACCGCCTGCGCGTCGCCGCCGGGCTCGTCCCGCTTCCCGTCACCGGCCTTCTTCCCGTCACCGGCCTTCTTCCCGTCGCCCGCCCGCTTCCCGTCGCCGGTCTGCTGCGACTCCTTGGAACCGGGTTCGCGCACCAGCATCTTGTGGGTCTTGTCGCCGATCGTCACCCACGCGGCCAGAGTGGTCCCGGCCACCAGGTCCGCGGCTTCCGGCAGCGGCGCCGCCGCTTTGCCCAAGGCACCATTGAGCGCCTTGATCCGGTCCACCTTCAGGTCCTGGGATACGTAGACGGCCTGGAGACCGATCTGGAGATCGCTGTCGACAGGGATCTGCCCGCGCAGCAGATCCAGATCAGACAGCCGCGTCTTGGAGCCGAGCGGCACCATCGCCGAGGCCACGACGGGCCGGCTCTTCTCCTTGCCCTCCGTGGGCAGCACTGCGGCGGCCCACGCGAGCGTCCCGTCCTTCTCCTCGGGCGGATGGACGACGACGCGGTACTTTCCCGCCTCCAGGACGTCGTAATGCAGTGCGATGCCGGTGAACGACGGAAGGAACGTCAGCGACCGCGCTTCAGTGAACCCGAGCGCATACAACGCGTCGGCCACCGAGAGCGGCTCGGACGACGCCACGGTGAACTGGAAGCTCTTGGCGGTGGCCTTGGAGTCCAGCTTGGCGGTCTTGGACTCTTCCTTGGCAGTGGCCTTGGCCTCCCCCTTGGCGGTGGCCTTGGACTCCCCCTTGGCGGTGGCCTTGGACTCCCCCTTGGCAGTCGCCTTGGAATCCGACTTGGCGGTGACCTTGGAATCCAGTTCGGCGGTGGCCGTCAGCGTCCTGTCGCTGGAGACCTGGAACTTCGCGGAGACGGACAAGCGGCGCCGCTTCGCGCCGTCCATCATCCGTGTCTCGAGGTCGAGGGTCACCGTCTTCAGGACGTCCACCAGGAACGCGAACTTCTCCGTCTTGGCCAGCGACAGGCTCACCACGACACCGGCGACCGGGTCGCCGGCCTTGGGTTTGTCACTCGCGGCGACGAACCGGACGGTCAGCTTCAGTTCCGTGCCGGTGACCTTGCCACTCAGCGACAGATCCGCCAATTTCGTGGTGTTCGTCGATATCTCGACGAGCTTTGTCGTCTTGGCAAGCTCGGTGAACCACTCCTTGAGGGGGCTCAGATCGATGTCGGCCCGGAGGTCCCCCAGATCGCTGGAAAGCCCCCGGGGAATCTCCAGCCCGTCTGGCGCGCTAAGCTTCTTCAGCCACTCCTGTAGACTTCCCATGGTCATTGTCGATGGCCGGGTCATTGTCTGCGTCACGGCAAATCCTATTGTCGTTCACCTGGATAGTTCGGGCAGGTCCACCTGCGCGCAAGGCACTCTCAGGTTTCAGGTCGCGGCGCCCTGCCACTCGGGATCGAATTCGTTCGGCACGAGCGCGCAGATCAGATAGGGGATGCTGCCGTCACGCATCGGCGAATTGGCCGTCCATGAAGACGAGGCCAGATAAATGTGCTTCCGGAAGGGGCGTGGAATGCCCGGCGATCTTCGCCTCGAGCACGCCGATCATGAAGAGCGCCTTGTCAGCCCCCTTAAAAAAGGGGCTTTGTCGGCCTGCAATGCCAGGGAGATTCGCTGCCCCGGATGCACGCGATCCCGTTGCTTTCGGAACTTTCGGCACTGTTCCTCGCGCCGTCCGCCATACAGACCCACGGCATCCGTGGAACCCCTAGGTAGCTCCGCTGCTGGCATCAACCCGCAACCTTCCGCATCGTCACGTCTCAGCCAGCGACCGCCATGCCCGTCAACACACATCGCATGCGGTCAATAACTCTATGTAGCCGCAAAGATGGTGATGCCTAGACCAGCCGCCCGCGCCGGCAGGCCAGAGTTAAGGGAGGCTCGGCGACACGGAGTGCCGCGCATGCGGTCCATGCTGATGACCGCCGCAGCCTGCGGATACACCGAGAGCGCTGATGCCCTCGACCGGGACGTCCGGTCGTAGGAATCCGTGATCGTCCAGCACACCTGCCACAACGACCCGCCACCGGTCCATGTCGGCTCGTTGTCGGCTCGGCGGTTCCGAACCGGATCGGCATGCTGCGGCGCCGTGCGGCACGAAAATCGGCTCCATGCGGACGGATCAACACAGGCCGACACTGAGCAGGCCGCTCCGATACGACAGTTTCGGACTCTTAATCCGCAGGGTGTCGAGCTGCTGGGATCCGCCCGCCAGCATCCGCATCCACACAGGTGGCAGCCGCTAACGTCTGGCAGTCCAGTCCATCGACACGGACCACGGCGACTGGCCCTGCAGCGGCCTTCGCCACCGACTATGATCTTGTTCGCCGTAGAAAACCTCACGGATCCGGGGAGCCAATTGGGGAGCCATCGTTGGTGGACTCCCTCAGGCCCACCCCGACTCCCTCAGGATGTTTCTGCAGGTGAGGGGCTCCCCGATCGACTTCCATCGACCTTGATCGACTGGTCTTCTGTGCCTGGGGGTCAAGGGGCCGCGGGTTCAAATCCCGCCGTCCCGACAGAGAAGTAACAGCTCAGAGGCCGTTTCCTCCACAGGGAGGACCGGCCTCTTGATCGTTTGTTAGTGAACTCAGCCGCCCCTCGCGGCACTGGCCCGGTTCACGCAGGACCAGAAGAACCGGCACCGGCCCGCTCCAGCCCACCGGATGTTCACACGCCCGGTCCCCACCCGCTCCCCCGTGATCCTCATCCGATCCGGAGCACCGTCGACCACAATGCTGGTGGCCGGGCCGCAGCACCGTCAGCCACGAGCGACGAGCCAACGCCCCGCCGCGAGTAGCAGGTTCGTCCACCACCAGCGTCAGCGGCGCATCCAGCCGCGTCCAGGCCAGCCGACAGTCGCCCCTCCGCGAGCTTCAAAGACATCCAGCACGGCCGCGATGGATGGTCAGCGGGTCAGACAGGTCGGTGACGAAGAGCAGCAGGTCACCAGTCGGAGCCCCTTGCGAGAGGGTGGACTCAGCTGTGCCAGCGGGCTGGTGAGGGCCTCCTTTCGCGCGTGGTGACGGTGTGCCGTCATGACCTCACGACGGCGGCGATGCGGTCCATGGCCGTCTCGACGCGGGCGGGCAGGTAGGGCGGCAGGGCCCGCACCACGGCGGCAGCCGCGGCCACCAGCTCGCCGTGCGGGCCATCGCCGGACGCGGCGGCGTGCTCGGCGGCCAGGTCCTGCAGGGCGTCCACGTAGGACGTTCCCGGGGACGTCTTCCTCGCCGGCTAGGACGTCCTGAGGGATCCCCAGGACGTCCTGCTGCCAGGCGGCATGGCGAGCGCGCACCGCTGCCGAGCGGGCCGCGCGGGAGGCGGCCGAGATCTCCGACCGCGTTGCCAGCGGCGGCCCCGGAGTGAGGAACCGGGGCTCGTATCGCCTACCAACAGCATCTGGCCACCAGCACTCTCGCCGCATAACGACACGAACAGGTGTCCACCTCACTGGGCAAGGCCCGACCGGAATTTCATGGTTCCGCGCCTCCGCGCGTCCATGGCAGATGCCTCAGGTGATCAGGCCGGCGCTGGTCAGCCAGATGTGTTCGCATGTCGCCGACGCCTCTTGGAGTTTCTCGCGGGACTCCTGTGAGGCGTGGTAGAAGGTCCGCTCGATCATCCAGCACAGGGCGCGTGCCATCGCCGAGGCCTGGTCCGGTGCCGCGCCGGCCTGGATGCCGGCGCGTTCCAGGACTGCGGTGATGGCCGCGATGAACAAGTCGGCCGTGTGGCTCCACAGCTCGCCGATCTCCGGCACGGTCAACGACAGGTCGATCGCCGTGCGCATGACCAGGCCGTGTTCGTTCCACAGCTCGACCGTGCGCTGCATAGCTGCCGTGATGGCCTGGCGTGGCTCGTCGGCCTGCGCCGTGGCCCGGGACCGTTCCCACAGGTGCTCGACGGTCCGGGTCACGAGTGCCGTGACCACTTCTTGCTTGGAGCCGTAGTAGAAGTACAGGGCACCGCGTGTGATGCCGACGCCCTGGGCGATGTCGCCGACGGTCATGGCGTCGTAGCCCTTGTGCGCCAGCAGGGCTTCGCAGGTGTCGAGGATCGCCCGCTCCCGGACATCCCCCTTGCGTTCGGTGGTGCGACGGCTTCGCACGGGGTGGTGGCCGGGCATCAGAGCTGAGCGCCCTCGGCGAAGTCGGTCGTACGCGAGAGTGTCTCCCATGCGCGGATGTCCTCGTCCACGGCCGTGCGCGCGGCGGTGACCAGCCGTAGCGCGTCTGAGCCCAGGACGAGGTGGGCCGGCGGCTGCTCGACCGTCGTGATGTGCACGACGGCGTCGCCGGCCTTGGCCGGGTGGCCCAACTGGTTCCCGCTGGCCTTCTGCCGCGCTTCTCGGATGGGGGTGAACAACTCGTCGTAGTCGTCGACGGTCCGCGCGGCACGTGTCATGGACCGTCCGGCCCAGTCGGTGCGGAAGGAGCCGGGCTCGATCGCCGTCACATGGATTCCGAACTGCGCGACTTCCTTGCCCAGCGCCTCCAGGATTCCCTCTAGGGCGAACTTGCTGCCGCAGTAGGCGGACATGCCGGGCACGGCCATGAGCCCGCCCATGGAGGTAACGGCCATCAGGTGTCCGCGGCGACGCCGGCGCATGTGAGGCAGCGCCGCCTGCAGGGTGGCCACCGCCCCGAATACGTTGACCTCGAACTGCCGCCGCACCTCGGCCAGGGAGGTTTCCTCGAAGGTGCCCTCCAGGCCGTAGCCGGCGTTGGCGACGACGACATCCAAAGGGCCGACGCTCTGCTCGACCTCCGCGACCACACCGGAGACGGCGTCATCGTCCGTCACGTCCAGCAGACGACCGTGAGCGTTACCGGGCCTGAGCTCTTCGAAGGCCCGCAGGTCCTCCTCGGAGCGGACTGTGCCGACGACGGTGTGACCTGCGGCCAGGGCGGCCTCGGCGAAGGCACGTCCGAGGCCCGTGCTGACGCCCGTGATGAGCCAGTTCTTCTCTTGCACTGTTCCTCCAGAGAGGTATTGCGAGGAGCCGGACCGCTCCCTCCACGAAAAGTCTACATGGTGTCGATTTTTATCGTCACCACGCCGATTCTGATCGCGCTCACGGGATGGTGTACTCAAGGCCATCCCCTTGCCAGCAGCCAGGCCGTCGACCAGAACCGCACCCCGATCACCACAAGGACACCCAGCGAGGCCTGAGAGAAGATGCGGGGCCTGACCGCCGGCAAGCCGCCACTCGCCTGTCGTCAAACGGCGGTGCAGTTGCCGAAAGCTACGTCCGCACAGGTCAAGCGGCATGCTCGTACTCGTTGGGGATTCCGCCCAGCCGTTGTCTTCTTCGGAGGTTCAGGTGGGCGATCTTGTCGGGTTCGGTGATCGGTGGAGGCAGTGGCTTCAACGGGTGGGCGTTGGCGATGCCCTGATGAGGCCGATGCTCGTTGTAGAAGGTCTCGAACTCACGGAGCGCGTGAAGCAGGTGCCGCTGGTTCCAGATCAACATGCGGTCGAGAGGCTCGCGGCGGCAGGTCTGCACCCACCGCTCCATGACCGCGTTCATCCTGGGCTTCCGCACCCCGGTGAGCACCACCTGGATACCCGCATCGGCCAGGACGGCGTCGAACACCTCGGGGAACTTGCCATCGCGGTCGCGGATCAGGAACCGCGTCCGGCAGCCGGCGTCCTCCAAGTCCATGACCAGGTTCCGCGCCGCCTGCGTCACCCATGAGGCGGTCGGATGAGCCGTGACGCCCAAGACTCGGACGCGGCGGGTCCGACGTTCGATGACCGCCAGCACGTACATGCAGGCGTCGATAAGGGTTACGGTCTCCAGGAAGTCACGGCATCGCCTCGTCCTGCGAGCGCAGGAAAACGGCCCAGGTGGTGGCGGAACGCTCGGGTGCCGGGTCGATACCGGCGTCGTTGAGGATCTCCCAGACGGTAGAGGCGGCCACCTTGACGCCGAGCACCAGCAACTCACCATGCACCCGCCGGTAGCCCCGGCTCGGGTTCTCCCGCACCACGCGAAGGACGAGAGCCCGGATAGAGCGGACGGTCGGTGCTCGCCCCGGACGCTTGGTTCTGGAGCGAGCGGCGTGCCGACCCGCGATCAGGTCCCGCTGCCAGCACAGCACTGTGTCCCGCCGCACGAGCAGCCGCATCCGCCGCAGTACACCACAAGGCAGCCGGTGCAGCAGCGCCGCGAGCAGTACTCGATCCGGACCAGCGAACCACACCCTCGCGCCGTCCAGCCGGCGCGCCAGCACCGTGATCTGATGCCGCAACACCAAGATCGGCGTCCTTCTCCCGATCGGTCATCGGAAGCAGACGCAGCACCGCGAACGTGATCGCCACGGTCAAGTAGGCCAGCCGCACCAACACAACCGCCCATCATCTCGCGGACACCGCCTCTGTCGCAGCTGATCAAGCCTGGTGCCGAAGCCCTCCAGACGGACGACGATGCCGCCAGCCGCACCCGCAATTCCGGCTCGCGCGTCAGCCTCCATATCGCCTCGACGGGCAACAGCGGATTGTGGGGCGTAGCGAAGCCGCAACGCAACTATCCGTCACATTGCCCCAGTCCTTGCCCTGGACAACCCCCTCACCAACTACACGAACACCCGTAACGCAGAGCTACCTTGCCCTGGGCGACACGGACCCGAGCGGGGGACCCTTGAGCCGGGCGAGAGGCTGTCCTATAGTCCTAAAGTCATAGGACAGCAGAGAGGTTCGCCGCTGGTGATCGACTTTGTGTTGGACGGCCGGTCGAAGGTCAGCACGTACATGCAACTCGTGCAGCAGGTCAAACAGGCGCTGCGGGTGGGCCTGCTGGTGCCCGGCGACCGACTGCCGAAGGTCCGCGACGTCGCCGAGTCCTTGGCGATCAACCCGAACACGGTGCTGAAGGCCTACCGGGAGCTGGAGATCGAAGGACTCGCCGAGGGACGGCCGGGGGTCGGCACGTTCGTCCGGCGCACCCTGGCCGGGGACTCGCTCGCCAGCCAGGCGGGGTTGCGCGACGCACTGGTGGAGTGGTTGCGCCAGGCCGAGGCGGCCGGGCTCACCGACGAGGACGTCACCGCGCTGATCGAGACGACGCGTCGCGCCGCACGGAACGCGGACGCCCTGCGAAGGAACGCCCATGAGAGGACATGAGATGGATCATGTGCTGGAAGCCGACGGGCTCGGCAAGCGGTACGGGAGGCGGTGGGCGCTGCGGGACTGCACGCTGCGGTTGCCCGCCGGCCGGGTCGCCGCCCTTGTCGGACCCAACGGCGCGGGCAAGAGCACGCTGCTGCACCTGGCGGTCGGCCTGCTGCGCCCCGACGCCGGCACGGTACGGGTCTTCGGCGCCGCACCGTACGAGAACACCGCCGCCCTCGCCGACATCGGGTTCGTCGCGCAGGACACCCCGCTCTACCGCGACTTCAGCGCCGACGAACTGGTGAAGCTGGGCGGCAAGGTCAACCGGCGATGGGACGGTGCGCTGGCCCGGGAACGGCTGGCCCGGCTCGGTATCCCGCCGCGCAAGCCGGTCGGGAAGCTGTCGGGCGGCCAGCGCGCTCAGGTCGCGCTCGCGCTCGCGCTCGCCAAGCAGCCCCGCTTGCTGCTCCTGGACGAGCCCGTCGCCAGCCTGGACCCGTTGGCCCGCCGCGAGTTCCTGCAAACCCTCATGGGCGGCGTTGCCGAGTCCGGCACCACCGTGCTGCTGTCCTCGCACATCCTCGCCGACCTCGAACGCTCGTGCGACTTCCTCGTCGTGCTGCAGGCCGGGCAAGCACGCCTGACAGGCCAGGTCGACGACATCGTGGCCGAACACCGGCAACTGGTCGGCCCCCGCCACTCCGGGGAACCCATCGACGGCGTTGCCACCGTGGTCTGCGCACGCCACACCGACCGGCAGTCGACCCTGCTGGTCCGCACCGACGGGCCGATCGGCGACCCGTCGTGGACGGTGCAGGAGCTGTCCCTGGAAGACCTCATCCTGGCCTACCTCGCCGACACCGACGCCAAGGCCGACCACCAGGCCTGGGGGGTGCCGGCATGATCTGGCTGACCTGGCGCCAGCACCGCAGGCAGGCGCTGTTCACGCTCGCCGGGCTGGCGGTGCTCGCCGCCTTCATCGTGCCGACCGGCCTTGCGATGCGGCACGACTACACCCGCCTGGGTCTCGCCGGCTGCGGCTCCGGTGGCCCTGGAGGCGCCTGCGGCCCGAACATGCAGGAGTTCTCCAGTACCTACGGATCGCTGGTCTTCGTCAGCGTTCTGATGTTGGTCGTCCCCCTGCTGGTGGGCGTGTTCTGGGGCGCCCCGGTCATAGCGCGCGAGGTCGAGCAGGGCACCCACCGGATGATCTGGACCCAGGGCATCAGCCGACGGCGCTGGGCACTGGTCAAGATCGGCCTGCTCGGCGGCACCGTCACGGTGCTGGCGACCCTCTACGGGCTGGGCATGGCCTGGTGGTACGTCCCGCTCGCCCACATCGACACGCGCCAGAACAGGTTCACCGAGGTCTTCTTCGACATGCAGGGCGTAGTCCCGATCGGCTACACCCTCCTCGCGGTCGCACTAGGCATCCTCATCAGCACCATGCTGCCCAAAGCGCTGCCCGCGATGGCCGTCACACTGGCCGGCTTCATCGCGGTCAGGTTCACCCTGGCCTTCTTCGCACGGCCCCGGTACATGACTCCCGCCTCCGCCGACTACCCGGTGCAGGGCGGCTCGGTCGGCCCCGCCCAGGGCTGGGTGCTGTCCAGCAGCGTCCACCGGGCGGACGGCACATTCGTCATGTCCGGTGCAATCAAATGCCCGCCGAACAACGCCTGCGCCCCCGAACTCGGCCTGCGCCCCGGCGCCTACAACCACCAGGTGTTCCACCCAGCGGACCGGTTCTGGGCGTTCCAGTGGATCGAGACCGGCATCTGCCTGGCCCTGGCCGCGCTCCTGGTCTGGTACGCCGTCCACCGCATCCGCCGCATCGGCTGACCCCAGCGGCAGACCAAAGACTGGTCGAAATGCGGCTCGATCACAGCAGCGTCCTCGATTGACCCTGAGCACCTGCGTGCGGAACACCGTGTGTGGCGCGCCCCCCGACCCCCCGGGTAGACCGGGACGGTCGCGGCGCGGTGCGCGCGTCAGCGGGCGGGCCGGTCCGGCGCCCGCAGGCCGTCGAGGAGGGTCAGGAGGGTCTGCTCGGTCTCGGCTCGGGGGTGGCCCGCGGCGATCAGGAGGGCCGCCTCGATGCACGAGCTGAGGAGCAGGTGGGCCAGGGTGCGGACGGGCTGGCGGCGGATCACGCCGGCGTCCATGGCCAGGGTGAGTCCGGCCTCGATGAGGGAGAGGTTGTGGCGGGCCTCGATCTCGCGCCACGCCTGCCAGCCGAGGACCGCCGGGGCGTCACGGAGCGCGATCTGGACCAGTTCGGGCTCCTCGCAGGCGTCGAGGAACCGGGTGAGGCCGCCGGTGAGCAGCTCCCAGGGGTCGTCGGTGGCGACGAAGATGTGCTGGGAGAGCTCGACCTCCATCTGGTCGAGGACCTCGGCGAACAGCGCCTTCTTGTCACCGAAATGGTGCTGGAGGGCGCCCCTGGTCACCCCTGCGGCCGCCACGATCTGCTCGGCGGAGACGGCGGTGTAGCCGTGCTCGGCGAACAGCTTCCTGGCGGCGGCGATGAGGGCCGCGCGGGTGGCGCGCGTGCGGTCCTCCTGGGTGCGTCTCACCGCGTCATTATGGCGAACTCCTTGACCTTGCCGGCGAGCAGGCCGGGGCGATCCTCGGAGATGAAGGTGTAGGAGTCCTCGACCAGGTCGAGGCGTGCGTCGGGGAGCTTGCGGGCGAGGCGTTCGGCGAGCGGCAGCGGGAACAGCCGCTCCTCCTTCGCCCAGAGCAGGAGGACGGGCCGGTCGTAGCCGCCGTTGGCCTCGAAGGCGTCCAGGGTGTGGCGCTTGTCGAAGCCGCGCAGGAGCTTGCCGAGGTCGCGCCGGACGCCGCGGCTGGTCTGGATCGGGGCCAGGTAGGAGTCGGCGACCTCGCGCGGGATCGGGCGCTTGGCCACCCAGCCGAGGGCGATCGGCAGGCGGAGCAGCGGACGGATCCGGAACAGCTGGGCGGTGACCCACAGCGAGCCGGGCAGCCGGGACATGGGCGCCAGGAACCCGAAAGGGGGCGGCGGGAAGCGGTCCAGCACGTCGCAGGAGGCCAGCACGATGCGGGCGACGCGCTCGGGGCGCCGGGCCATGAGGATCTGGACGAGCGCTCCCCCGGTGTCGTTGCCGACGAGCGTGACGTCCTTCAGATCGAGGGCCTCGAGGAACTCTTCGACGAGCCCGGCGAGGCCGGACGGGGTGAGGTCGGCGTCGGGGCGCATGGGCTGGGGGTGGGCGCCGAGGGGCCAGGTCGGCACCAGGCACCGGTGGCCGGCGTCCACCAGCGGCCCCGTCTCGTGCCGCCAGATCTCGCCGTTGACGAGCAGGCCGTGCACGAAGACGACCGGTGGCCCGTCGCCGAGGTCGCGGTAGGCGATGGGTCCTGCGGAGAGGTTCACGGTTCGCATACCCCATACTTACATACATGCCGAATGAATGTAAGAGCGAGGGCGGTGCCCGTCAGCGCCGCGGCACCACCCGCAGCGTGTGTGCCGCTTGATTATTGAGTGACGTGGACTGAGCTGGGGTTATGCGGCGCTGCACATGCCGAGAACTACATCTGTGCAGGTCACGCCACATGCTCGTACTCGTTGAGGATTCCGCCGAGGCGTTGGCGTCTTCGCACGTCCGGCCGGGCGATCTGGTCGGGGTCGGTGATCGGCGGGGGCAGCGGGGTGCATGGTCGAGCGTTCGCGATGCCCTGGTGAGGACGATGGTTGATGCCCGCGTCGGCGAGGACGGCGTCGAACAGTTCGGGGTACTTGCCGTCCCGGTCACGGATCAACCATCGCGCCTGGCAGCCCACCGTCCTCCAGTCCATCACCAGGTTTCTGGCCGCCTGCGTTACCCAGGAAGCGGTCGGGTGGGCGATTGCATCCAGGATACGGCTCCGGCGGGTGCGGTTTTCGATCACGGCCAGCACGTACATGCGCGCCCCGGTCAGGGTGACGTCTCCAGGAAGTCGCATGCCAGTAGCGCGTCGGCCTGGGAGCGTAGAAGGGCGGCCCACGTGCCGGCGGCCCGTTCGTTCGGGCGCCGGGTCGACTCCGGCATCCTGAAGGATCTCCCACACGGTCGACGCGGCCACCTTCACCCCGAGCACCGTCAAGTACGCCAAGCGCAACAACACGGCCGACCATCATGCCGGGGCGGCAGCGTCCTTGCACCACACCGGACGCGATCAGCCGAGCCGTCGCGCTGTGAGGTCTCACCATCGGCCATCACAGCTCTCACCTGCACGGATGTAGTTCTCGGCAGGGGCAGCCGTGGACATCGGCCGTCCACCCGAAAACGACCTGCGCACCATCATGGACGCCATCTGCTACATCGACGGCACCGGCATCCCCTGGCGCTACCTGCCGCACGAGCACCCGCCCTGGCAGACCGTCTGCGGCTACTTTCGCGCCTGGCGCGACGACGATGCCTTCAATCTGCTCACAGGACTGCTGCACCGCTTGGTGCGCGCCCGGGAGGGCCGTGCCGCCGAGTCCTCCGCCGGCATCATCGACGCCCAAAGCATCAAGACCTCGGGCAACGTTCCGGCCACCGACCTAGGCATCGACGCCGCCAAGAAGATCGTCTGGCTGTGGCCGTGGGAAACAGAAACGTTTGTGTGCTGGTTCGTGTAACGGCTGCGGTGACGTGGGTGCTGATATCTCGATGAGATTTGGCGACGGTGCTGGCTGGAAGTTCCGGAGCTACGGCAACGCCGCCCCTGCCGGGACGGCGTTGCCGTCCTTCGCGTCAGCCGAGTTGTGCTTGGAAGATCCGCTGGTCGAAATAGGCGCGTGCCTCGCGGATGAGGCCGTCTCCGTCCAGCTCGTAGACGTTGATGCCCGACCAGTTGACGGGCGCCCCCGACAGCGAGACGGCCGCGCCGCGCCAGGAGACGGCGACGGACGCGCCCACCGTGTGGGCCTCCACCGGCGTCAGCCCGAGGAAGGGCTGGAACCGCGGCAGTACCGAGGCGATGAAGTCGCGGATCGCGTCCCGGCCGACGATCGGCGGCTGCCCGACCGGGTCGTGGAAGGCGCCGTCCGCGGCGAAGGCGGACGCCCAGGCCGTGGCGTCGCGCTCCTGCGAGGCCGCGAAGAAGCGCAGGACGGCGGCGGGCATGGCGGGGAAGGTCATGGGGTTCCTTTCGAGTCGTGGCGCCGGACGGCGGGGACGACCGCCAGCCCGGCGAGGGCGAGCAGGGCCTGCACGGTGCAGACGCCGCCCCATCCGTACGTGCCGTAGACGGCGCTCGCCAGCGCCGCGGCCACGGCGCCGCTGAGGAACGCCGCGACCATGTAGACGGTGTTGGCGCGGCTCCGGGCGTCCGGGATGTGCGCGAAGATGCGCGCCTGGTTGGCGATCTGGCTCCACTGCACGGCGAGGTTGCCCAGCAGGACGGCCGCCACCATGCACGCCAGGACGGCGCGTCCGGCCGCGTAGGCTCCGGCGGTGACGAGGGTCAGGACCGCCGACGCCGCCAGGATCGGGGCCGGGCCGCGCCGGTCGATGAACCGTCCGGCCCACGGCGCCGTGACCGTCCCGGACAGCCCGAGCAGGCCGAACAGCCCGGCCTCCGCGGTGCTGTAGCCGTACGGGTCGTGCGTCAGGACGAGGACCAGCGTCGTCCAGGTGGCGGTGTAGGCGCCGAACAGGGCGCCGTGCAGCAGGCAGGCGTGCCGCAGCGCGGGCTCCCGCCGCACCAGTCCCGGCAGTGACGCCAGAAGCCGTCCGTAGGCCGCGCCGCGGTGCACGGTCTCCGCGGGCAGCAACCACACGGTGACCGAGCCCGCCAGCGCGGTGAGGACGGCCGCGAGCAGGTAGACGGACCGCCATCCCAGCGTTTCGCCGACGACGCCGCCCACGACCCGCGACCCGATGATGCCGGTCATCAGGCCGATCTGGACGTTGGCGACGACGCCGGCCCGCCGCTCGGGCGGCGCCAGTTCGGCGGCCAGCGGGATCAGGACCTGCGGCACCACCGTCGCGCCGCAGGCCAAGGCCGTCGCCGCGGCGAGCATGCCGAGGCCCGGCGCCGCCGCTGCCGCCAGGAGCATCACCACGGTGACGGCCAGCAGCACGGCCAGCAGCGGCCGGCGGCGCCGCGCGTCGCCGAGCGGCACCAGGAACAGAATGCCGCCCGCGTAGCCGAACTGCGCGCAGGTGACGACGGTCCCCGCCGCCGCGGACGAGACGCCGAGCCCGCGGGCGAACAGGTCCAGCAGCGGCTGGGCGAGGTAGACGTTGGCGACGGTGGCGCCGCTGCACACCGCCATCGCCGTGAACAGCGCCGGCCGTGCCGCCGGCGCTCGTACTGCGACCATCCGGCCTCCAAACGAACGAACCAGTTGGTTCGATCTTGCGGCATGACCGTGGCCCGCGTCAAACGAACCGGTTCGTTAGAATGCGGTCATGGCCTACGACTCAGCCGCGACCCGGGAACGCATCCTTGCGGCGGCGTCCGCCGAATTCGCCGAGCACGGCGTCGCCGGCGCCCGCGTCGACCGGATCGCCGCGAGCGCCGAGGCCAACAAGCGGGCCATCTATGACTACTTCGGCGACAAGAACCGGCTCTTCGCCGCGGTCCTCGAACGCCTCATGACCGACCTCGCCGCGGCCGTCCCGGTGGACGGCGGCGACCTCGGCGCCTACGCCGAACGGCTGTTCGACTACCACCGCGACCACCCCGAGGCCCTGCGCCTGCTGCTATGGGAGGCGCTCGAACTCGGCGACGGCCCCGTCCCCGACGAGGCGGCGCGGACGGCCCACTACCGGGACAAGGCCGACGCCGCGGCGAGTACCTCCGGCGACCCGGCTCCCCTGATGCTCTTCACCCTGGGCTTGGTCGCCTGGCCCCTGGCGATGCCCCAGATCAGGCGCATGCTCCTTGGGCCCGACCACTCGCTGGACGCGCTCCGCCCCGCCATTGCCGACGCCGTCCGCGCCCTTGCCGCCCGTGACCAGCCGTAAAGGCCCCTTCAAAGCTGCTTTGATCTTGTATCCCAGGCCGGCCGAAGTGCGGTTCCTCGGCCGACGTCAGGAAGATCTCGGCGTCACGCAGTTCCGTGATCAGCGTCCCGGGCCGTCTGGGCGAAGCGGCGGATGAGGTCGTTCTCTGCCGCCGTACGCCAGGCGAGCACCCAGGAGACCGGTGGGGCGTCCAGTACGGGCAGGTAGACGAGGTTGGGCCAGGGATAGAAGGCGGAGGCCTCGGCGACTGCCGCGGCCACGGCCTGGCCTGCGCCGACGGTTTTGAGCAGG
The DNA here is from genome assembly GCF_039529375.1 of Actinomadura napierensis. NCBI lineage: Bacteria > Bacillati > Actinomycetota > Actinomycetes > Streptosporangiales > Thermomonosporaceae > Actinomadura > Actinomadura napierensis. The sequence goes on along the minus strand of NZ_BAAAMR010000007.1, from coordinate 83,930 downwards.
TCGTCCCAGTTGGTGACCAGGGGCCCGCGAGCCGCCGTTGAGGTGGCCTTGGCCTCAGCGGAGGAGGCGGTTCACCATCTGCTCGATGAGGTCGTCGATCGGGTAGGGCTCCAGGAGAGCGGGGGCGGTGAGGTCGTCCACGAGCAGTCCGGACATGGCGAAGTAGAGCAGGGCGACGCCGGTGCGGTCGCCGGGCAGTCCGGCGTTGACGTGGTAGTCGACGATCTCCCGGTTCTCCTCGGTGAGGAAGCCGCTGAGCTCGGCGTTCAGGTCGGCGCGGCGGGTGGCCTCCAGGCGCAGTTCCAGCATGGCGAGGTTGCCGGCGCGGTCGTTGCGCATCCGGGTCAGCAGCTGGCGCATGAGTTCGGCGACCAGCTCGTGCGACGGCGCCTGCTTCATGGTCTCGGCGAGCGCCTCGGGGTCGGGGGTGAGGCGCTCGCGGGTGCGGCGCATCACCTGGGCCAGCAGATCGTCCCGGTTGGCGAAGTAGTTGGAGGCGGTGCCGGTGGGCACGCCCGCCTGCTTGTCGATCGCGCGCAGCGTCAGGCCGCGCGAGCCCTCCCCGGCCAGGACGTCGATGGCGGCGTCGAGGAGCGCGGTGCGCCGAGCCGGGTTCTGCCGCATGGAAACCTCCACGAAGAAGACTTGACACCACTGCAAGTGAAGTACTAACTTCAAACCACTCCAGGTACAGTACTACGGTTGCAGTCTTCCGAAGGGCATCTTCTTGCGAAAGCTCGTGTACTACATCGCCACCACCCTCGACGGCTTCATCGCCGGCCCGGACGGCGCCGACCCCAGCGGCCCGAACGGCTTCTGGCCCATCCCCGCCGACTACATCGAGCACCTCGTCGCCCACTACCCCGAGACCCTCCCCGGACCGGCCCGCACGGCGCTGTCGGTCACCGCCGACGGCACCCACTTCGACACCGCCGTGGAAGGACGCCGCTGCTACGAGATCGGGCTGAAGGCCGGGCTCACCAACGCATACCCGCACCTGCGGCACCTGGTCTTCTCCCGGACCCTCACCGAGAGCCCAGACCCCGCCGTCGAGGTCGTCTCCACCGATCCCGCCGAGAAGGTCAGGGAACTCAAGCGGCAGGACGGCAAGGACATCTGGCTGGTCGGCGGCGGCGAACTCGCCGGCGCCCTGTACGGCGAGATCGACCGGCTCATCCTCAAGATGGGCCCGCTGACCATCGGCACCGGCATCCCGCTGTTCTCCCGCACGGCCGCCTTCGACCCGCGCACCTGGAAGCTGACCGACCACACCGTGCTCGCCAGCGGCGCCGCGTTCCTCACCTACGACCGGCCCGCCGACCTCAGCGAAACCGACTGCGACACCGGCCAGTGAGGCCACCCTCCGAGGGGGGCGACTCGACGCCTGCTCTGGCAGGACCGCCGTTCGACTCGTCTGTCCCTGATGCAACCGCCGCCGCGCAACGAACCGAAGGACCAAACTTCATGATCTTCACCCAGGCGGAGCTCGACTACCTGGCCACCCAGCCCATCGGACGGCTGGCCACCGTGGCACCCGACGGACAGGTGCAGAACAACCCGACCAACTTCTTCGTCGACGCCGACACCGGCACGATCGTCATCGGCGGCGGCGCACTGGGCAGGTCGAAGAAGTTCCGGAACGTCCAGCAGGGCAGCACGGTCGCCTTCGTCGTGGACGACCTGGCGACGGTCGACCCGTGGGCGCCCCGGGGCATCGAGATCCGAGGCACCGCGGTGGCACTGACCGACCAGGAACCGCCCCGGACCGGCCTCTCTCGGGAGAGCATCAAGATCAACCCGACCAAGATCGTCACGTGGGGACTGGACGGACCCCGAGCGAGCCGTACGGTGTGAACCCGCGCGACGGCGGAGCTGCCGTCCGAACCGCACCGCAGCCGCCCTTCACTCTCATGACTCCACCACACCGTCGCTGAACCTCATCGACATCACCACCCCGACGCTCCCGCGACCGTCACTACGAGAAGGGGCCGGGCCTTCTTGCGGTGAAGCGGAACTGGTGTTGGTCGGGCCGGTGCACGGTGACATCTGCGAATCCGGCGGCGTGCAAGCGCTCTTCGAGGGTTCCGGGGTCGACGGGCACGTAGGTGTCGTCGCGGTGCCCTTGCCGGATCATTTCGCTGTCGATGGAGTCGACTCCGAGCAGTGCGGCACCGGGCCTCAGGAGAGCGTTGAGCCGGACGAACAACTCGTCCTGGGCCTGCGGCGAATCCATGTGGTGAAGCATCGAGAAGCACGTCCCGGCGGAGAACCGTCCCTCATCGAGTTCGGCGGTTCGGGCATCTCCATGAATGATCTCCACGTTCTGTCCGCGAAGTCGTTCGCGAAGTCCGGCCGCGAGGTCGTGATCCACCTCTACCGCGGTCACCTTGCCGGCCACTTCGAGGAGCAGGTCGGTGGTGAGACCGGGGCCTGGACCGATCTCCAGGAGGTCATCGCCGAGGTCGGTGACCTGCCGCAGCCACGGAAGCAGATCGGTGCGCAGCTTCTCGGCCCAGGCCGGGCTGGCCAGGTAGGAGAGGTGGGTTTCGTTCATGCGACATTGGTACCGTTCGGGCATGACTGCCGGCTCTGCTGGAACGGCCGTTCTCTCGCCCTCGGCGGCCAATGTCAGGCGAGTGATGCCCGGACCGTACGGAGGAATGGCCGCCGGGTCGTACGCTTTCGAAGGCGACCTGCGTGATCCTCCGGCGCGCATGCCGTGGCACTCGCATGATCTGCACCAACTGGAATACGCCTTCGAGGGCGTGGTGATGGTGGAGACCGCCGCGGCGCGCTACCGCCTCCCACCGCGCCAGGCGGTGTGGATTCCGGCCGGCCTGGCGCACAAGAGCACCTTCGCGCAGGCCAGGACCGTGTCGGTGTTCTTCGAGCCGTCCCTGGTCCACGACCGATCGGGTCGCGCCCGCGTCCTGCCGGTGGAACCGGTCCTCCGCGAAATGATGATCTATGCGCTGCGCTGGCGTATCGACAGGACGTTCAGCGATCCGGTGGCCGACAGCTACTTCGAAACCCTGGCCCATCTGGTCTCCGATGGGATGCGGTACGAGTTGCCCTTCTTCCTGCCCACCAGCACCGACCCGCTCGTCGCCGCGGTGATGCGCCATACCGATGACCACCTGGACAACGTTGATCTCCAACAGGTCTGCGAAGCGGTCCGCATCTCGGAGCGGACCCTGCGCCGCCGATTCCACGCCTCGACCGGAATGACCTGGCGCCAGTACACCCTGCACAGCAGAATCCTGCATGCCATGACAATGCTGGTCGAACAAGACGCCACGATCACGAGCGTCGCCACCGCCGTCGGATTCGACAGCGCCAGTGCATTCAGCCGGGCATTCCAGGGCTACACGGGGGGTACACCGACCGCGTTCCGGCAGAAGAGAGACGCCTTGGGGAACGCTTGATCCGGCGTGGCGTTCCGTCCGGCCTTCATCGAGCAGGTGGTGTGACGGCTCTTGAGAGCCATACCGCATGTTCGACCAGCGCGAAGAAGGTGTTCTTGGCGACCTCGGGGCGGCGGACGTCGCAGAGCCTGACCGGGACGTTCCGCGTCACGCAGAGAGCCTCGCGAATATCTTCGGCAACGTAGGGACGTGCGCCATCGAAGACACTGGCGGGCCACAACGAAAGGGATCTGACGCGCCTCGAAGAAATCGATGGAGGCGAAGCTCCTACTCAGCCGGGCGGGTGTCGACAAGGACGATTGCTCCGATGTGCCCTCGATCCCGCCGAGATCGTCCGTTCCCACCGAGGCGTCCTTAAGGACCATCTGCACTATGATCTTCCTCTTTTAACATAGGCTGGTCCCAGGAAGATGATCCTGAACTCGCCCACAATGAGACCATCGCAGGTCCGCTTACTCAGGGGGCAACTCCAGCTTTTGCCGCCCCGATACGACTCCCATTTGTTTCCCATAAGGGCAAGGGCTCGACGAGAGCGGGTCGCAACCCGGCAATGAGCGCGTTGGAGGCGGTGATCTGATCGCTGCAGACCTTGGAGGCGTTGAGCTCGCCGCCGTGGACATGGACGACGGTCGAGTCGGAGCAGGGAAGCCACTCGCTGCCGACCTGGTGATTAGCGATGATCTTGTAGACCGTCGTGGTGTGCAGGGGGCCGGTGTCGAATGGTGGTTCGCTTTTACCGCCTTCGAGTTCTTTCTGGACGCCGTTGACGAAGTACTGGTAGTTGACGGTGTCCTCATGCTCGTGCCCGCCGTCCAGGCCCGGGTGATGGACAAGGCAGCCGACGCCCCCGCGCTCGCCTCCGCCGCCAACATCGCCGCCTTCAACCTCGGCAACGCCATCGCCGCCTGGATCAGCGGCAGCGCGATAGACGCCGGCCTCGGCTACACCGCGCCCACCTGGATCGGCGCCCTCCTCGCAGGCGCCGCCATACTCGGAGCCGCCATATCCGGCACACTCGACCGCCGGACACGCCTCCAGCACGACTCTGGCCACCGGGGGTCTGCGGTGTGAGCACCACAGCCGGCAGCTCGCGAGCCGCATCATGAGCTTCCCCTGTTCACCGTGGTCGGAGAGGTCGGTGAAGCAGCTCAGTGTCCGTACTCGTGTGCTACCGTCCGCTCGGTTCCGTACTGGTGTGCACGGCGGAGAGGTTGCGCTCGCACATCATGCTCTGCGCAGCGGACGCAGGAAGTCGCGGACGTCGTCCGCGAGCGCCCGCGGTGCCTCCCACTCGGGGAAGTGGCCGGCTCCGGGCAGCAGGGTCCAGCGGTGGACCGGGTGCAGCCGCTCCCACCACTCGCGCGGCGGGTAGAACGCCTCCAGCTCGGGCTGGTTCACCGCCAGCGGGACGCCCAGCCGTCCCGCTGCGGGAGGAAAGAGCCGGTCCTGGCGGTAGAGCCGCATGGACGACGTGATGGTCCCCGTCGCCCAGTACAGCGTGATCGTGGTGAGCAGATCGTCCATGCCGAACACCGACACCAGGTCGCCGGGGCACGCGCACCAGGTGCGGTACTTCTCGACAATCCAGGCGGCGAGCCCCGCCGGGGAGTCGTTCAGCGCGTAGCCGATGGTCTGCGGCTTGGTGGCCTGGATGGTGTTGTAAGCGGCCTCCTCGGCGTACCAGCGTTGGGACTCTGCGACGAACCGGCGCTCGGCCGCCGACAGGTCGTCGGGGACCTCGTTCACCGCCAGAAACGTGCCACCGATGTGCACGCCGATGACGTGCTCGGGGTGGGCCAGTCCCATCTGCAGCGCGACCGCGAGCCCGTAGTCGGTGCCCCGCACCGCGTACCGGTCGTAGCCGAGGACCTCGGTCATCAGCGTGTGGAACACCTCGCCCATGGCCGCCGGGTTCATACCGGGGGTGGTAGGGGCGTCCGAGAAACCGAATCCGGGAAGCGACGGCACCACCACGCTGAACGCGTCGGCCGCCGCGCCGCCGTGCGCCGCCGGGTCGCTCAGCAGTGGCAGGACGCGCGCCATCTGCGTGAACGTGCTCGGCCAGCCGTGAAGGACCAGCAATGGGACGGGCGCCGGGCCGCGTCCGGGCTCGTGGACGAAGTGCGTCTGGAGGCCGCCGACCGGGACGCGGAAGTGACTCCAGCGATTGAGTTCGATCTCGCGGGCCCGCCAGTCGAATCCGTCGCGCCAGTAGAAGACCAACTGTTGGAGGAACTGCAGGTCCGTGCCTCCGTCCCAAGGCGCGCCGACGTCGGTGTCCGGCCACCGGACGCGGTCTAGCCGCGCCGATAGGTCGGCCAGGAGCTCGTCGGGGACGTGAACGGTGAACCGTTCGGGGACGGCGGGCATGGCGGACTCCTTCCGGCCGCTGAGGTCCGGCCGGCATCGTGGTCGGGTCAGTGCGGGACCCCAGGGGCCCTTCGGGGCCGCGATCGCGTGACGCGCAGCGCCTCGTCCACGTCGCGACCGCCGGATCGGCCCCGCGGGGGGCCGCCAATTCGACGAGCTACGCCGCTCCGGTCTCTCCTTCGCGCTCGACAGTGCTCCGCGCCGAACACTGCGGATTCCATGGTCACCCCGGCATGTTAAGGGGCACGACACCGGCACCAACCCAGGTGTTGCCGGGACGCATGGTCGCCCGCCCACCATCCAGAGTTGCGGCGAGCCGCGTGCCACAGCCGCATGCCGCGAGTCATCCCGCTCCGGTCCCCCGGCGCCGCTCGTGATGCGGGGAACTTCACCCCCTGCTCACAGAGAGTGGAATATGATCTTGATTGTCGTGGAATCCGAGCCGGAAGAGACCTCGAGACGCCGCTGGCCAGCGAGTTTCGTCAGCCCCCGAAAGGGCCGACAGTGGGGCCCTGCGGCTGAACGTCCCCGGCTTTGTGTCGGCGGTTCCGTTCCTCGGCGCGTCTGGATAGGGACCGCCGGCCACGCTGGTTCGCTACCGCGATTCATAGTGGGAGTCCGGGTAGCAACCCCCGCCTACCTGATGGGACATTTGATGCCACACGAAGACGATGGGCGTGCCAACGATCACCGGCGTGCCGCTGAGGAAGCCGCCGAGCGATACGGGGACGAGCATCAAGAAACGTCGAAAAGCCGGATCGCGCTCGCCTCGCAACTGCACCGCTGCGGTCGCCTGGAAGAGGCCGCGGACCAATTGCGGGCCGTGGTGCAGACCCAAGCCCGGGTTTCGGGGAACGAGCATCCGCAGACGATCCTGGAGCGGCGGTTACTGGTGCAGGCGCTTCTTGGACGCCGGGCAGTTGCAGGAGGCCGAACACCACCACAGGGCCTGCTGGACGCGCGCGTCCGCACTCTCGGCGAGGACCATCCCGACGCGCTCGCCACGCGGGCCAACCCCGGCCTGCTCCTGGATCGCCTCGGGCGCCTGGTGGACCTGCGCGGCGGCCGACTCCACCGCCGTCATGGGCTCCCCGCACTCCAGGCAGTGCACGTGACACGGCCCCCACCCTGCTGGTCCCCTTGAGTCCTACGCCCAGGAGAATGCCTCCATCTGGCGATCAATAAGGAGACCACCATGGCCAGCGGCATCTATCCGATCATCGGCTACCAGGACGCTCCCGCCATGATCGAGTGGCTCACCCGTGTCTTCGGCTTCCGGCGGCACACCGTGATCGAAGGGGACAACGGCCTGATCGCGCACGCCGAGCTCACCCTCGGTTCCGACGCCATCGTCATGCTCGGCTCGATCCAGAACGACACGTTCGGCCTGCGCGTCCCACGAGAGATCGGCGCGATGACGGGCGGCGTCTACGTCGCGGTCGACGACGCGCGGGCGCACTACGAGCACGCCAGGTCCGAGAACGCCGAGATCATCCAGGAACTCACCGACAACGGCTTCGGCCTGCGCTACACCGCGCTCGACCCCGAAGGCCAGCTGTGGGGTTTCGGCGACTACCGCCCGGCACGGTAACGGGTGTTAACCGAACCCACGGCTAGCGGTGTGGGCCGACCCCACCCCGCTGGAGAACGAGATGCACCGCCTGAAGATGGACGAGGCGGTGCGACGGCTGGTCCGTTCACGCGGTCGTGGCGCATGTCCACGTCGGGGTGAGCCGCATCCTCGATCTTCCGGGTGAGGCCCCCGGCCCCGACGCCCCGGGCCCGCTCGCCTACTACCGCGCCGCCAGCGCGTACGCCCCCGAGCGTGAACAGGTCAGGCGGCGGGCCGTCACCAAAAGGCTTCAACGGTTCCCCGATCCCCGCGAACTGGCGGACGATCTCGCGAGCCTCGCCGAAGCCGCCGTCCGGCAACTCACGGAGCAGCCGCCGCGACACGCGGTCCGGGCCCGCTGGGGTCCGGTGCTGGCCCTTGACCCCCACCAGGGTGAGCACCACCGCGAACGGCCACCGCTCGCTCTTGCATCGCTGCGGGACCGCCTCGGTCGGCTGCTCCCGCCGGGGCTCCACCGGGCACACCTCATCGGCCAGCCACTGCGCCCACCGATCCTCGTCGGCCTCACTCGCCGGGCGCGTCCCATACGCCTTGCGGATCTGCGCCCGGTGATATTCGATCGTCCGGCCCCGCCACGAATACTTGGCGAACAACGCCGGATCGACCTTCACCAGCACGCGACGACGTACTCCACGCGCCACCTGAGGGACCTCCTCGGCATACGCCGGAAACCGGCCCTCCATCTCGTAGAACTTCAGCATCACGCCGAAGCCCAGCCGCGTCGCCCCCGTCTTGTTCCCGATCAGGTCCCAATCGCTGTCGACCAGCGCCCACGCACTGATCAACTCATCCGGATCCCACTCCTTGATTTTTGTACGCGTCTATCGGCAACGTATTTCGATGAGTTCCGCCAACGCCCGCACCCGCACCTGTTCCGTGTCGATGAGATCGGGCAACACCGAGGACGGCCTGGGACTCGGTTCGGTGCCACTCCCCCAAAGTAGACCGATCACGCACGTCACAGCCGGTACGCGTCGTCCGGCCGCTGGGCGGGTTCCGACCGGGCCAAGCAGGAATGTCGGGTGCTCATCGGCTGGCCGCGTCCCGATACCGAGGCGGCAATATGAGAGGAACGACCTCCGCGCTGCTCAGAAGCGTTCGTTGCGCGCCCGTCCACGTTCGCGGAACGGCGGGTCCTCCGCTGGGCGGCGCCGGGGCTCAGCCATGGGGCTCGGTCAGGCGCGCATAGAGCATCGCCAAGCCGGGCGGGGTGTAGGGCGGTGGTGTGGAGTGGCGCTCCCCGGTGGCGGGAGGCGCGAACACCCCCACCGGATAAAAGAAGATCCGGCGTTCGGCATCGGCCGTCCGCAGATACACCTCCCAATAACGGAGCGACGCGTGCAGGGAGATTTCGGTGACGTCGTCCCAGGCGTAGCGCCAGCGGCGCAGGGCACCCACGATCGTGACGCCTTGGTCGTCGACGATGGCGCGGCTGCGCAGCGCGGCGACGGCCGTCACGAGGGCCGCGGCGAGAACGGCCAGAAGGGTGATCGCGCCGAGCGTCTTCAGGTACGGCATGCCTTGGAGCAGTGCTTGCACCAGTAGGCCGGCGCTGACGGCCAGGAACACCACCAGCACCGTCATGATCAACAGATAGCGGTGACAGCGCACGGTTCGTCGTTCCATGCGGCAGATGTCTAGCAGATTCGGGGCCGGTCACACGGACCCGAGCCCCGGGCCGGAGCGTCACGAGCAGGCACGAATGCCGTAGAGCCGGACTCGCCGCCGGCATCGAGTACGGACTTTCGCTGGGGATCCTGACCGGGGCGTCCATCGGGTGATGGACCTCGCCGAGCGCATCCCGTCAGGCCTGGCGCACATCAATGACCAGACCGTCAACGACGAGGCCGTCGCGCCCTTCGGCGGCGTCGGCGCCTCGGGCACCGGCTCCCGTCACGGCGGACCTCAGGCCAACGTCGAAGCGTTCACCGAGACCCAATGGGTCACACTCCGCGACAGCCTCCCCGACCATCCCTTCTGAGTCAACGGGAGGAGTCGGTCCTGTCGATCTCCACTTGGCGTGGGAAGGTCAAATGCGCGCCCATAGCGGACCAAAAGGTCCGCTAGGTGGACCTGGGTGCGAGAATGCAGGGAGAGGTTCCATGACCACCTTTCATCGTCGCACCGTCCTGCGCGGCGCCGCCGCCACCGCGCTCGGAGCCGTCATTGGCCAGGCCGTGACCGAGCTTCCGGCTGGGGCGATCTCCGCCCCGAATCCGTCGGGTCTCGGCACCGCCAAGCCCCTCGACGGGCACCCGGCTCCCGGCTACGACTACAGCCGCGCGAACAAACTGCCCCGCGAGATGACCGGATACTGGGAGAAGCGCTTCGATCTGAACGGCGTGCCGCGCACCGCCAAGGTCTATATCTCACCCGAAACGCGATCCGCTCCTATTACACGGTGCTGGCCGTCCCAGACGGCGTCGAGACCGGCGATTTCCTGCGCCGGACGGGATGGCGTGACATCGCCGACGAACGCGGCGAGGGCCTGTTCGTCCTCGAACCGGGCGAGTCCGGCTGGGGTGCCGCAGCCGCCGAGCGCGCCTACGTGGACGTCGCGATGGCCTTCTACCAGGCCAACCCCTACTTCTCGATCTTCGGCCTGGACTACCTGGTGGGGTACGGGGCCGGCGCTCCGGCTCTCGAAGCGCGGGCAGCGGCGTTCCCGCTGCAGGTCATCGGCCAGGTGTACCTGGACTCCCCCGGCCTTCCCGCCGCCTATCTTCGCGACATCGGATCTCAGGAGTTCGACGGCACCACCCAGGACGGCTACACCGACGTGGTCTTCCCTGACGGCTTCGACCTGATCCGGCACGACGAGGTGGTGGTCCCGACCTGGTACCTCAATCCCGAACGGAGCGCCTCCTCCAGTCTCGCCTACTGGCTTCGCGCCAACGACGCCGACGATTCCGCTGCCCATGACGGGCTCCTGGGAACGGTATACCACCAACGCAGAAACTCGCGGCGCTGGATGACATCCTTTTCGGGACCGATCTCCAAGGTGGCGGTACGGGAACGGCCGACCGACTACGGAAACCAGCGCACCACCCGGGAACTCCTGGCTTTCCTCACGCCCTACTCGCGGTACGAGAACTTCTTCGCCTACGGCAACCAACTCGTGCGGCGCGCCGACCACGACCGTCTCGGCGTCGAGGTCCAGACCATGACCGTCGAGGGCCGACTCCGCGAATTCCTCGTCTACGTGCCTGAATCCGCACGCCGGCTCTGGAGCCGTCGGGCACCCGTGGTGTTCATCTGGCCGGGGAACACCCAGACCGACAAGGTGTTCTTCGACTCCGCCCAGTGGTGGCAGGTCGCCCAGAGGGAAGGCTGCGTTCTCGTGGTGGCCTGCGAGCAGTACAGCAGCTCCGCGATATCGGTGAGCCACAAGGACTCCGACGTGTTCTTCCGTCAGCTGCGTGAACTCGTGACGAGGAAGTACGACGTCGACCCCACGCGGTTCTACTGCACCGGGCAGTCCGCCGGCAGCGGGGTCACCCAGTTCTTCGCGGCCGCCAAACCGGAATATTTCGCGGCCGTCGCCTCGACCTCGTTCGCCCCCGCCCCCGACAAGTCGGGGACCATCACCTTCGAGGGGATCGCATACCCGGCGGCCAGGCGGCCGATACCCACTTACCTGGCATACGGCTACGGCGACCTGGCATTCCTCAAGGGCGATCTCTGGGACGACATCCAGAACGACCTCGACGCCTGGGCCGCCTACCACCTCGGGGTCAACGGGCTCGCGCTGGAGGACGTCGACCGCCGCGAGGGGCGGCCCAGCGGCTGGTACAACCGCTTCCGGACCTGGACGTGGCGCAAGCCGGGATTTCCAGCACCGGTCGTCAAGGTGACCAAGAACCTGTACCGGTCCCACAACAACATCCCCGAGGAGACACCGATGCTCTGGGAATTCATGCGCCACTACCGTCACGAGGTGGACAAGACCGGACACGTCACGCGGTACTACAGCCCGTCCGGGTTCAGCCGACACGGAGATGAGAGGGTCATCCCGACATAGCACCACCCCTGCGCGACTCTGGTGGTCAAATCCTCCCGACACCTACACCCTCGAACGAGTCGTGATCCGGGTGTTCTACCGCGTCGTCCGAGACGGCCCGCAGGCTGACGTGGACGTGGTCGCGATCTACGCCAACAGCTGACCACGATTTCCGCAGTTGGGTGCGGCCCGATGCCGAAGCGCCGAACGGAACAGCACGTGGCCCCAGGTGGTTACACGCGACGGTCGGTGTCGGCCACGTCGGGCGGGACGGTCACCGAGGTGACTCCCCCATCGGATATGCCGTCGATCCCCCGGTGGATCGCGGTGGCCTCGTCCTCGTGCAGCATCATTGGCGGGATCACCGACACGTTCGGGTTCCTCGCGAACCCCGCCGGGACGCACTCCTCCGACTCCAGGACGCGGTAGTACTCATCCACCTACTTCCCGGCGTCCTCGTCAACGGGCGCCCGCGGCCGCGCCCCGGCCGACACCATCGACCGCCTGGAGCCGGCCCGCAGCCGACGCTCACCGCACGTCGAACCACGCGTTAGGCGGCTTTGTCGGCGGGGGCGGTTCGCCGGCGTGCCCGCTCGCGCCATTGGCGCTGGCGAATGTGGCCCATGACGAGCATCCAGGTGCACATGGCGGTGATCACGGTGAAGAACAGAGCGAGGCCCAGCGCCGAGCCCCAGTCCATGGTGGTGTCGTCTGTGGGCGGCTTCCGGAACGACCGCCATGCCGTTACGCCCGCCCAGATGTCCAAAGAACCGAACAAGGCGATGACGGCGCCGCATCCCACGGTGTAGCCGACCAGGAACCGTCTGCTCACGGGCCGGTTGATCTCCGGTTCCGGCTCGTGGTCGGCGGGAAGGACCTCATACGGCTCGATCTCGTCTCCATGTTGGAGGCTGGGGAAGTCCAGACCGACATCGAGCCAGCCGACCCGCGCCTTGGTGCCGTAGTCGACGGCCACCTCCCGGAGCAGGCCCGGCTCTTGGACGAAGCCGATGGTCAGGCCGTCGGCCACGACGACCTCATCGCGCAGGACCCGTGCGCGGTGCCCGACGGCCAGTTGCTCTCCTCCATGGGGCGAGAACTGCGCCGGCTGGACACGCGCCACGGCCACCACGGCATTCGACCCTGCGGACATGACGGTGAGGAGTCGCTTGCGTCCCTCGGTCTGCTGCGGAGGCGGCACGTCATACGCGTGGACGATGTCTCCGGGACGTATATCGGGATGGCCCAGAAACAGGGTCCCGGCGCATCCATGCGAAAGCTCGTCCAGCGGTCCGCCGCCTCCGTCCGCGAGGGCCAGCACGCGCAGCGCCTCGACAACCGGCCGTCCATCGCGCACGACCCGCACTCGGGCACCGACCGCCAGCCTGCCTTCTGCGACGACGGCCCGCGCGACGGGCCCTGCCAGGGGATCGGCGGCGACCTCGCGGACCTCGGCTCGTCCGAGCAGGCGCCGTTGCTCCGGGAATGGATCCTGGTACCCCGGGGCGAGATCGGATCGGATCCCCGCGGGGTCCGTGCGGACATAGGCCTGGATCTGATCGCCATCGAGGACGTGCCGGTGACCGATGGCCATGACGCATCGGCCCAGGATGTCGACCCGCTCCTTGGCCTCCAGCCGGGACCTGAGGTAGGTCCTTGTCATCAGGGCCCCGATACGGAGATCCTCGGCGATCACCACGCCGTGCCGGAGCAACCTCGCCCGTGCGCCCCGCACGATCTTCCCGCCTCCGTTCACCCGGCCTTCCGGAAGAAGACCGAACCCCGGTACGTCCTGGAAGCCCGACACGGTCACCTGGCACAGCCGCTTCTCGCCGACCCAGATGGTCTGCATCCCCATGTTCATCCTCGTGACGCGATCTCCGGTGGACCCTGTTCCGGATAGGACGGGAGCGACCATGGCGTCCGTTCCAGAGTTCAGCCACAGAAGCTTGCAGTGAACACTGGCATTTCCATCCGGACCACTCACCCCGTCGCCGTCACAACCTCCGCCCGGAGCCGGGACCGCCTCGTGCCCACCCTCACCGACCACGCGTTCGCCACCGAGTGCCGCGCCCTCACCGCCGCGCTGCGGGCGCTCGCGCCGTCCGCCTTCAGCCGTCCGACGCGATGCGACGGCTGGTCCGTCTGGTCGTGGCGCATGTCCACGTCGGGGCGAGCCGCATCCTCGACCTTCCGGGTAAGGCGCCCGGCCCCACCAACCCGGACCCGCTCGCCTACAACCGCGCCACCGGCGCGTACGCCCCGAGCGTGTACAGGCCAGGCGGCGGGCCGTCACCAAGAGGCTTCAACGGTCCCCCGATCCCCGCGAACTGGCGGACGATCTCGCGAGCCTCGCCGAAGCCGCCGCCCGGCAGCTCATGCAGCAGCCACCGCGACACGCGGTCCGGGTCCACTGGGTCCGGTGCTGGCACTGGAGGACTATGTGCGCACCCGGGTCGTAGAGGTCGGAGTCCACGGCCTCGACTCACCGGGCTGCTCGGCGGGCCCGTTCCCGCCGGGTTCACCTGGGCTCCGATGGACCTGCTCAGAGTGGATTCCGGACGCCGGGCCCTCACCCCGGCCGAACGGGAGGCGCTCGGCCCGCGCTCGACCCGATTCCCGCTGATCCGCTAACTCGGCGCTCACTCTACGTCCCTCAGTCCAGATGTCGCGGCCCAGGACTGCGCTGCTCGGGCCCGGACAAGGTGGCCAGATAGGCGGTGGCCGCGGTGGGCGAGGGCGGCGACCCGTCGCAGTCCAGACGCCGCATTTCGCCCATGGTCCCGCCTCCACCTCCCTCTATCGCAGATGAGCTCGCCGATCGGGAAGGGCCCTGGAGCGGGTCACCGCGGTGGTCCGGTCGCTGGAGGCGGCGGCGTCGGTGGCCGCCGCAACTCAGGACCGGGATGCGGAGGATGCGCTGGTGCCGGCCCGGGAACGGTTGGCGCGGATCTCGTCGTGGTGGTCGGCCGCCCAGCCGATCAGCTGCCTGACGATCTCGTTCAGGCCGCCGCCGAGCGGGGCGAGCGCGTACTCGACGCGCGGTGGCACCTCGGCGTAGGCGGTACGGGTGATCAACCCGTCCTGTGTGAGTTGGCGAAGGGTGTGGGTCAGCATGCGCTGGGAGATGCCCGGGATCTGGCGCTGCAGGCCGGTGTAGCGCATCGGGCCGCCCTCCAGGACGGCGATGATCAACATGCTCCACTTGTCGCCCACCCGGTCGAGCACCTGGCGGATGAAGTCCATGTGCTCGGCGGGGATGCTCGCGCACGGCCCGACCGAAGCCGCCATCCCGATACCTGCGCTGTCCTGCATGGCGCCCGTTCCTCTCCGTCGCGCACACCGATGTGCCTTTTGTAGCGCCTTCCATACTGGCCCATAATGGCGTTACGAACAAACAGTAGGAATCGGAGGTCAGGGCAATGAAGGTAGAGATCTGGGCTGAGATCACCTGCCCCTGGTGCGGTCTGGGCGGCCATCGGCTGGATCGGGCCGTGGAGCGGTTCGAGCACGGCGGCCACGTAGAGGTGGTCCACCGCTCGTTCCCTCTGGGCAGTGGCCTCCCCGAGGACCGCACGCTCAGCGTCCGCGAATTTTTGCTGGCCAAGTACGGCGTCATCCCCGGGCAGGCCGGCGTACCGGATATCGAAGGCATGGCCGCCGCCGAGGGCCTGGCCCCCTACCGGGTCCTGGACAACCGAGTCGGGAACACCGACCTGGCCCACGAGTTCCTGGCCCACGCCTCCGCCGAAGGCAAGAACGGCGAAGCCTGGAACATGATCTTCCGCGCCTACTTCGGCAGAGCCGAGTCGATCTTCACGCTCGACGACCTGCTCGGCCTGGCCGACGAGATCGGCCTGGACCGCGAACAGACTCGCCAGGTGCTCGCCGACCGGCGCTACCGCCGTCAGGTACAGCAAGACGCACGCCAGGCACAGCAGTTCGGGGCAACCGGTGCCCCCTTCACCGTCATCGACGGCCGGTACGCCCTTGCAGGAGCGCAGGACACCGACACCGTGTTCGGCATCCTGCGCCGGGTCTGGGACGAGACCCACCCGACCGTTCTCGTTGCCAACAACGACGCGGCGATCTGCGGCCCAGACGGCTGCGCGGTTCCCTCCGCCCACGCCGCCCACGCCTGATCTACCCGCCTGATCCACACGCCTGCCGGGGCATCCGATCTCCGCATGTCCCGGCGGTCACGACACGGAAGAGATCTCACTGTGCCCACTCTCGCCATCGTCGGCGCCGGCCCCGGCATGGGCCTGGCCATCGCCCGCACCTTCGGAGGCCGCGGCTTCGACGTCGCCCTGATCGCCCGTACCAAGGAGAAGCTGGAAACGCTGGTCGCCCAGCTCGGCCAGGAAGGCATCACGGCCGCCGCGTTCCCCGCCGACGTCCTCGACCGCGCCTCACTGACCGATGCCCTGGACGCGGCCAGGGCCCGCTTCGGCGGCATCGACGTACTGGAGTACTCGCCGGCCCCGCATTCCCCAGTGCCCGGCCTCACCCTGGCCGCTCCCTCGGAGGTCACAGTGGACAATCTGCAGCCGGTGATCGAGTACGCCTTCTACGGCGCCATCACGGCGGCCCGGACGGTGCTGCCCGCGATGCGCGAGGCGGGCGCCGGGACTCTGCTGTTCACCACCGGCGGCGGTTCGGTGGACCCGCTGCCGATGTTCGGCAACACCAACCCGGCCCAAGCAGCCCTGCGCAACTGGGTGATCAACCTGGACAAGGAACTGGCCGGCACCGGCGTGCACGCCGCGCATGTGGCGATCAACGTCTGGATCGGCGAGGGCGTCGTGGGCGCCCCGGAAGGCAGTCCGACCGCCACGCCCGAGCAGATCGCCCCCTTGTACTGGGACCTGCACGAAAACCGCGACCGCTCCGAGGCCGTCTTCAACGCCTGATCGGCCGACTCACCCCGTACTTGTGCTCCGGCGCCCGCCCCGACACTCCAGCCGTGGAGTCACGCCGGATCACCGGCCCCCAGGGGGAGATGGGTTGCCACTGATCTCGGGCTCGGCGCCACCGAGCCGAAGCTGGTTCGCGCTGCCGGGTCCATGCTGATCGGCCACCTGCTGCAGGCGGTGGCCTCGGGTACGGCAGGCCGCGCCCGCTTCCCGGGCCTGCCGTACCCGAGGCCACCCGCCAGCGGGGTCGGAACCGCATTCAACTCTCCCCGCGAGACGCCTACCGTGCAGGTCAGACCCCCTACCGGACCCCTCTACCAGGGGCCTACCGAGGTAGAGGGCCGCCGCCTGCGAAGCGTCTCGGCAAGCTCGCGGCGAGCCGCCACGCCGAACTGACGCCGTCGTCTTTTCGGGGTTCTGATCGGCCTTCATCTCGGGGACTCGTCTACGAAAAGAAGACGCCGCCACCAACACCCCAGCTACCTTGCGGCTCGCCGTCGCGGGGTCCCACCGGTTGAGCACGACTAGGAACGGGATGCCACGCGGGCGCAGGACGCGTTCGATGGTGAACTCAGCCGGGTCGCGCGCGGAACCGCTACGAGTTCAGGAACAGGCAGTTAGTGATCGTCCACGTTCATGTGGTCATAACGGCAGGTCGTCCCGCGTGGCGACATCAAAGCGTCCGATCTGACCGATCGATCCGCTCCGAGTGGTGGGGACGGCCCCGTCCCCACCGCTGCCAAACCCTGTTGGATGGCGCTTGTCGGTATCGCCCATGGTGCCTAGGGTCTCGTAATCATGAGCGGACGGAACTCGGTGGACCGGCGACGCGGGGACCGGATTGCCGGAGTTCTCCGCAGCCGTTTCCTGCGAGTTTTGCTGCTCGCCGCAGCAAGCCTCGCGGTCCTGACCGTGGTGCTGGTGATCCTGCCCGGGCTGCTGGTCGAGCACGACCTCGCTGGGGCGCGCGTCGAGGCCAAGGAACGCCTGACGGCGGTGAACAACGTGCGCACCACGCTGCTCCAGGCACTCGCCGGGCTCGTCGTGCTCTTTGGCGCGTACTCCACTTGGCGGCAGATCCAAGTCGGCCGGGACGGCCTGGCCGCGACCCGTGAGGGACAGGTCACTGACCGCTTCAGCCGCGCGGTCGACCAACTCGGCAGCGACAACCTCGACGTGCGCATCGGCGGCCTGCACGCGCTGTCGCGGGTCGCCGGCCATTCTCCGCATGACGTGGAAGCCATCATCTCGATCACGACGGCGTTCGTGCGGACGCATCTGCCCTGGCCTCCCCCGGACGGCGAGGCATCCGACGCCAGCATGCCGATCAACTCCGTGCGCCCGCTTGAGACAAGATGCCCCGACGCCCAGGTGGCCCTGACCGCGCTCGGCGTCCTCAACCAGCATGGACACCGCCCGGACTGGCTCAACCTGAGTCTCACCGACCTGCGTCGGGCCGACTGCGACGGCTTGTGGCTCCACGAGATCAACTTCGACCACGCATGTCTGGAGGCAGCGAGCTTCTACGAAGCCAACCTGAGCGGAGCGTCGCTGGTGTCGGTGAATCTGCGACACGCGGAGCTCACAAGATCGATGCTGCGCCGGTTCCGCTGCGTGGCCTCCGATCTGCGAGGCGCCCTTCTGGTCGAGGCCGCCCTTACCGACGCCGATCTCGTCGGCAGCGACCTGCGCGAGGCGAATCTGCGCAAGGCACGTGCTCGCGGAGCGGTACTGAACAGGGCGGACCTGCGGCTGGCCGATTTGCGGGGAACCGACCTGAGCGCCGCCCACCTGGATGGGGCGAAGCTGGAGGGCGCGCTGGTCAGCGACCAAACCCGGTGGCCACACGGCTTCGAGCCCACCAACGTCGTCACCACCGAGGACCCTGGCCCCGAATCCGAACCTCTCGCTCACCCCTCCGCGTTGCTGAGAGTCGTTCCCTCCCTGCAATCACTCCCTTGACCCCGTCCCGGACCGATATCAAGAACGCCGATACCGGCCGGGCCATTACCACCGCGGCAACCCTAACTTGGCCCACCGGCCAGATAGGCCGCTCACCAACGACCAGATAGCCTGCCCAACTCTCATGAACGCCAAAGATCGGCCGGCCAACTAACGCACCCAGTCACAATGGACGCCCTGGCGGCCTGACCGAATTCGGCAGGTCGCTGGTCACGGAAAAACGAGTTGCCCTCTGCTGGGATGGGCCTGCCAGACTCACCGTATGGCGGAGAAGATCACTCGTATCAATCCCGAGGGGCTCCACGAGACTCCCGGTTATCACCACATCACTGTCGTGGAGGCGGGGCGTACTGCGCATCTGGCAGGACAGTGTCCGGTCGACCTGGGTGGCGACGTGGTGGGTGTTGGGGACCTCGACGCGCAGATCGACCAGGTAGTGGTCAACGCGATGGCGGCCCTGCGGGCCGTGGCGGCTGGGCCGGAGGATGTCATACGGTCGGTGATCTATGTGGCGTCCAACGACCAGAAGGTGTTGGGCCACGCCTGGGCCAGGTTGGTCGATTCGGCCCTGGGAGAGGCGTTCACCACCGCGAGCACCCTGCTGGGAGTCGCGCAGCTGGGGTTTTCCGATCAGCTCATCGAAGTCGACCTCACCGCAGCCCTTTAAGCACGGGAAGCGGCAGGCATTGGTGGTCGGGTTCGGCGGCGACGGGTGACCCTCCTGGGACTTCGGCAGAGAGTCTCCCGCGAGCCGCGCAATGGCCAAGCGCGTCGGCGATGGCGGCGACATGGGCAGCGGCGGATGCTACCTCCCGGTCCGGGACCGGCGTGCTCGGCGGCGGCCGTCCGCTGGCCGAGGTCGCCGACGCCGAGATCGGCGCCGCCCTCGCCGAGCTGTGGGGGGAGGCGAAGCCGGCGACGTGGAACTGTAACCGCGCCGCCGTCGCCTCCTGGCTCACCTGGTGCCAGACCCGCAAGCGGTGGGCGGCGCCGTCGGTGCCGGCAGACTGCTAGCGCCGCCGCGAGAACGTCGACACCACCAAGGCCGTCGCCCGCACCACGCTGCACCGGTTGGTGTCGCGCCGTGGCGTCTAGGGGTGTCCGGACCGGCTTGGCGCACGGCCAGGGCCGGCTGGGTGCCCCACACGCCGTCTTCTGCGGGATCGCCTTTAATCGCGCCGGGCCGCGACGAGCACGGTCCGCCCGGCACCGTGGCGAATTCCCGTCCGTGCCGCAGTCCGTGCGCGGTGAGAGCCTTCGTCATCCGGTCCGCGTCATAGGCGTTGCCGCCGTTGCGGGTGGCGTGCCAGCCGGCGACGGCCCGGCGCAAGGGGAATGGTTCCGGTCGCGACGGCCGGCGGGGGGTGGAGACGGATCCGCGCCGACGTCACGACGCCGAAGTTGCCGCCCCCGCCGCGCAACGCCCAGAACAGGTCGGGTTCGTGCTCGGCGTCGGTGTCCACTCGGGAGCCGTCGGCGAGGACGACCTCGGCGCCGAGCGGATTGACGGCCGCGAGCCCGAACCGCCCGGTCAGCGGGCCGTATCCGCCGCCCAGTGTGATTCCGACCATGCCCACGGCGCCGGCCGTCCCAGTGACGGCGGTCAGTCCCGTCCGCTCGGCGGCGGCCACGACGTCGGACGAGAGTGCGCCGCCCTTCACCGTCGCAACGCGTCGGTCGGCGTCGACATCGACTCCGCGCATGTCGGCCAGGTCGATGACCAGTCCCCCAGGGCGAAGCGCCCGTCCCCAGAAGTCGTGTCCGCCACCGCGTACCGACACCGGCACGCCGTGCTCGCGAGCCGCACGACCACAGCGGGACGGATGTCGACCGCCGCGTTGAACAGCGTCATGGACCTTACATACTCCGGGCCGTCGGCGAGCACGCGGTCGGAGGTGATCGTGGACCGCAGGTCTGCCAACAGCGCGGCGCTCACTTCGTCGCTGCGATCGACGTCGAGGCGTCGTGCATGGTGGCCTCCTATGATTCCCATGCGCGGCCGGTACTCAGTTCTTGCGGGCGGCGCACACCGAGTGCACCGCCCGCCTGAGTGCCTGGCGGTGAAGGGCGTCCAGGCGTTCCAGTACCGTGCCCGAACCGGCGGCCACGGCGAGGTGCACGGCGCATGCCGTCGGCTCGTCGCGCACTCGGACCGTGGCCTTGAGCTCGCGGAGCAGGTCCGCGGTCAACTGGTCGAGGCGCGTGCGGATCTGCCCGAGATCAGGACGGGTCGACGGGGCTTCTCCGGGGTGCACGGACCAGCGCGCGAACAGCCCTTCCTGCACGAGCTTGCTCGCGGTGATCTGGTCCTGGAAGAAGGCCGTCGCCGACACCGGATCGAGCCCGATCTCGCCGGCCTGGCTGCGCACCTGTTCCAGAACTTGCTGCTCGCGTGCGGGGTCGTCGATCGGTGAGCCGGTACCGAACTTGGACGCGGCCACGTCGTCGCTCACGTGGAGCCGCTGGATGATGAGGTCGGTCAATTGGCCGAGCCTACCGAGCGATCTGTCCGGTTCGAGGGCGTCGTTCGAAGGGTTGGTGTCCATCGGTGCACTTGCGGCGTCGGCCTGGGGAAGGGGCACTCGCGCCGCCGCGACCACCAGCGCAGTGACTGCGAGACTGCGTGCCACGGTGCTGCTCGAAATCAACTGTCGGCCTTCCTCTCGATGTCGGTCGTGAGGCGCCGGCCGTCTCCAGGTGTCATGGCCGGCCGCCCGGGAGCGGTTCTAGATCATCGGCCGTTCAGGGGTTGCCGACGCTGCGACGGCACCGTTCGCGGCGCGGTCGAGGCGGATGGCCGAGATCAGGAAGAAGATGCCGCCGGGGATGGCGTAGCCGGCCGCGTTGGTCAGTGTCGGGTCGTCCGCGGAGGCGCCGATGATGAACGAGCCGCCGGCGAGCACGGAGATGGCACCGCTGACGATCATCGGCCACTGGCCGCCCATGCTGCGCCGGGTGACACCCACGATCAACTGGACCAGCCCGGCCACGACCGCCCAAGCGCCCCACACCCGCAGGACCGCCGGAATGCCCGACGCGCAGGCGATCGCCACGCCGGCGGCGGTGAGCAGGCTGACCGCGATGTTCACGTACAGCAGCGTGAGCGATCCAGTGGTGCGCGAGGCGCGGGCGTCGATGATGGCGGCGGCCACGTCGAACAGCGGGTAGAGCACGAGGAGAGTGACCGCGAGCGGCCCCAGGTTCGAGGCGGTCGTGAACATCACCAGGGCCCAGACGATGGCGAACCCGAAGCGGACGAAGTACAGCCGCCGCAGGGTGGAAGCGGTCCCGGCGATGTCGCGTGAAGCGATGGTGCTCACAGTGGTCCCTTTCGATCAGCGAGGGAGAACGAACGTTCTGTCTTAAGTAGAGTCGCAATGTCGCCGCGCATTGTCAAGACCGAACGTTCTACCTCCCGTTAGAATGTCCCCCATGAGGCAAGAATCCGCAGGCCGGCCCTCCGAGGCGCGCTCCCGCCTGCTCGGCACGGCGACCCGGATCTTCTACACGGAGGGGATCCACTCGGTCGGGATCGACCGGATCGTCGCGGAAGCCCAGGTCACGCGGGCCACTCTCTACCGGCACTTCTCCAGCAAGGAGGACCTCGTCCTGGCCTATCTGGCCGAGGTCGATCAAGCCACGCGCGCCCAGGTGGACGATGCCGTCTCCCACGGGCTACCAGCGGCCGACACCGTCCAGGCCCTCAGCGAGTCCATCGCGCAGGGCATCCGATCCCCCGGCTTCCGAGGATGCGCGTTCCTGAACGCCGCCGCCGAATACTCCGATCCCGATCACCCGGTGCACCAGGCCGTCATCGTCCACAGGCAATGGTTCCTGGACACCGTGACCGAGCTGCTGGCAGGCGTCGGGGAGACGCCCGCCGAACCCGCCGCCCGGCACTTCGTGATGCTGCGCGACGGCGCCATGGCCGCCGGCTGCCTCTTCGACCCGGACCTGATCTGCGAAACCTTCCTGCGCGGGGTCGACGGCCTGCTGCAGGCGCATGCCGCACCTGGCAGGGTCAAGCCCATCTGAGACAGAAGGGATGTCCGGCCGGGCTGGCGTACACCCGGGCGCCCTGCCGAGCGGAGGCGACGACATCGCCGGTCGGTCGCAGCCGTCTACCGCCGGCGTCGAGCACGCGCTCGTCTGCGGTCACCGCGTCGTCCGTGGCGAGGTCGAAGTGCATCTGCTGGGAGGCGCCGTCGGGCCATTGCGGCGGTGCATGCCCCGGGGCGTGCTGGATCACGATCACGGGAAAGCCGTCGATCCGCAGGAAGTGGTGCGTCGCCGTCCTCGTGATCGAGCCGCCGAGCAGCCGGTGCCAGAATGCGCTCTCGCTCTCCAGGTCCTCGGCGTCCACGATCAGTGACGTCAGGCTGAAGGTCATGATGTCTCTCCTCGGATCGCGTGTCGGGGCGGGGCTCAGACCACGGGGATGATGCCGCCGTCGACCCGGAACTGGGCGCCGGTGAGCCACTTGGCCCGGTCGGACGCGAGGAACGCGATCATCTCGGCGACGTCCTCGGGTTCGCCCGGGCGCCCCATCGGCACCTTCAGTTGGTCCACGATCTGCTGCTTGACGGCGTCGATTCCGATGCCCTGGCCGTCGGCCATGTGCTGAAGGTGGGCGGCCGCCCCCTCGGTGAAGATGAAGCCCGGCAGGACGCACACCACGCGTACGCCGTGCCGTCCCACCTCCGTCGCCAACTCGCGGCTGTAGGCGTTGAGCGCCGCCTTCGACGCGTCGTACGACGCCTCCGCAGGCTGCGGGAGGCGGCTGGAGATGGAGGAAACGTGCACCACGACGCCGGAGCCGCGCTCGACCATCCCGGGGACCAGGGCCCGGTCGAGGCGGACCGCGCCGAGCAGGTTCATCTCCAGGTCGGCGAGCCAGATCGCGTCCGACCTCTCCAGGGTCGGCATAGGTCCGGTCGCGGGGGCCGCTGCGTTGTTGACCAGGACGTCGACGCCTCCGACCTCGTCCACCACCCGGCGGCCGAGTTCCGCCACCCCCTCCTCCGATCCCAGGTCGGCGGGAATGAAGGCGGCGGGCAGGTCTTCCGGCGGAGCGGTTCGCGAGGCCGTCAGCACGGTGGCGCCGGCTGCGGCGAAACGACGGGCCGTCGCCGCCCCGAGTCCCCGGCTGCCGCCGGTCACCAGCACCCGCAGGCCGGCGAGCCCGTCGTGATCCTGCGTCATGGCGTACTCCCTCAGTAAGGTGAACCTGGCTCCGGAAACTGTACAACAACCGGAGTCCGATTCACCTTATGGAGGACCGTTGCCGTCATCACGTCCGCTGCGCGCCGATGCCCGCCGCAACCGCGACGCACTCGTGGTCGCAGCGCGGGAGGCGTTCCTCGCCGGTGACGCCGCCCATGTGGAGGAGATCGCCCGCCGGGCCGGCGTGGCCGTCGGCACCCTCTACCGCCACTTCGAGACACGCGAAGCGCTCGTCGCGGAGGTGTACCGCCAGGAGGTCGCCGAGCTCTGCGCGGCCCCCGCCCTGCTGCTCGCCCAACACGCCCCGGACGAAGCACTGCGCACCTTCCTGCTGCTGCTCGTGGAGCACGCGGCAGTGGGCAGAGGGATGGGCGAGGCGCTGGAGAGCATCATGGCGACCGATTCGCCGGTCTTCGACGACGCGCGCGACGAGATGGCCCGCGCCCTCGACGAACTTCTCGCCGCAGGCGTTGCGGCCGGCCTCGTCCGCGATGACGTCAAGGGACGCGTCGTCCTTCGCGCCCTCGGCGGCATCTGCGGAATGCGCGCCAAGGGCTGGAAGGACGATGCACTACAGGTCGTGACGGTGCTGTACGACGGGTTGCGCTACGGCGCGGCGGACCGCGGCCACAACGCACCCGAGTGAGGCCATCCGTTGCTGGGGGCGGTCATGCTTCCAGCACGAGCCCGAACCGGTAGCCGCCGTCTTCCTCGACGGGTGCCCGTCAAGATCGGCACACCAGGGGCGGAGCGTTGGTGCTCGGCGCGGCCCTTCGTCCGAGTGTGCGGGGTGGGTCAGTCCAGGCGCCCGCCCTGGCCTCCGTCGGGGTCGATCTCGGCGATGGCGGCCAGGTCCTCGGCGGTCAGCTTCACCTGGGCGGCGGCGATGTTGTCGGCGACGCGGTCGGTGTTGCGGGAGCCCGGGATCGGGACGATGTAGGGCTTTGGCCAGCAGCCAGGCCAGCGCGAGCTGGGAGAGGGTGGCACCCTTGGACTCAGCGACCAGGGCCTCGCGGGGCTGGACGGCGCCGTTGAAGAACCCGCGGGCCAGTGGCGAGTAGGCGACCAGGCCGATGCCGAGCTCTTCCAGCATCAGCGCAGTGCGCGCCAGATGGTCGCGGCGTACCGGATCGGTCGATGACGCTCCGCTCAGCCAGGACGAAGCCGTCGACGCCGCCAGGGCAGCCGCTGTTGCCCAGGGTCACCCCCCTGGGGGCCTGGTGGCCCCGCGGGCGGTTAGGTTCTGCCCGGGCCGCTGTCACGACCGGATGACCGCCCTGATCACCGCGCGGCTGCACGGCCCGTTGCCTGTCCCCCGGTCGGGGAAGCTTTCGGCTGTTCAGTAGCTTTTGCCTCATGCAGCAGATCACCGAGGAGCACCTCTTCGATCGGGACACCCGGCTTGTCTCGGCCGGCGTCGGCGTCTATGCCGCCCAGCTCACCGACCGCTGGAACACCGCCAGTGGCAACCCCAACGGCGGCTACCTGATGGCGGTTGGTGTCCGGGCTCTGCAGCAGCACTCCGAGTTCGGCGATCCGCTGGTGGCCTCGGCGTTCTTTCTCCGGCCCGGGGCCCCTGGGACAGCCCGGATCGAGGTGGAGACGGCCCGGCAGGGGCGCCGGACGTCCACCAGCGAGGCCCGGATGCACCAGGATGGCAAGGAGATCTTGCGCGTCGTCGCCACATTCGCCGACCTGGACCAGTCCAACGGCCGCACCCTGTCGCTGGCGCCCATGCCCGACCTGCCCGCGCCGGACGAGCTCGTTGACCCGCTGGCCGACGTCGCCCTGCCCGGCATCACCGTCGCCGACCGGGTCGAATACCGCGTGACCCAGCCGCCCGGCTGGCTGCGCGGCGAGCCCAGCGGCGACCCCAGCATGACCTTCTGGATGAGGTTCGCCGACGGCCGTGAACCCGACCTGGTGAGCCTGCCGTTCCTCGCCGACGCCGCCTACCCGGCCGTCATGGAACTGGGGGAACTCCCCTCCGCCACCATTGAACTGACCATCCACCTGCGCAACCGGCCCGCCCCCGGTTGGCTCGCCTGCCAGATCAGCACCCGGCACCTCACCGGCGGCTTCCACGAAGAAGACTGCGACATCTGGGACTCCCAGGGCACTCTGATCGCCCAGTCCCGGCAACTCGCCCTCCTCCAATAGCCGGACCTCACCAGGACCAACCTCAGCTCGCTCCCGCTCGGGCCGTCGCGATCCCGCCCTCTTCGCTTGGCCGGACCGGTGAGATGACCGAGACCTTTTCGAGGGTGCCATCGGGTACGCGCTGCTGGCCGGCGACACCGTCCACCGGCCCCAGTTGCATCGATGCACCGCCGCCTGGCCCTGCGACTACGCAACCTTGCCGGCCCGATTCGAAGCCATGATCCACGTCGCCATGAGCCGCCGCCTCACCGGCGAGGCCACTGTCACCTGGGGGCACTTGAGACCACAGATTAAGCCCGCGGTGGGAAATGTGCCGGTGGGCCGCCGCCGGCGCTCATTCGAGAACGCTGAGGACGATCTTGCCCTTGGTGCGTCCGGTTTCGCCCAGGCGGTGCGCCTGGGCGGCCTCCGAGAGGGGCAGCACGGTCTCGATCGCGGGGCGGAGCCGCCCTCTGGCCGCCAGGTCGGCGATGGCCCTCAGCGCGGCGTGGTCGGGTTCGACGAGCATGAAGCCGGCGCGGATTCCACGGTCAGCGGCCTGCGGTCTGAGGGCGTCATCGGCCGGTGAGGCAAGGGAGACCAATGTTCCCCCGGCGCGCAGCACTTTCAGGGACCGGGGCCCGTAGTCGCCGCCGACGGCGTCGAGCACGACGTCGACTTCCCCGACTGCGGCGGCGAAGTCCATGGCGGTGTAGTCGATGAGCTGGTCGGCGCCCAGGTCGCGGAGGAAGGCGTGCTTCTCGCCGCGTGCGGTCCCGATCACGTGGGCACGGTGGCTCTTGGCGATCTGCAGGGCGATGTGACCGAAGCCACCGGCGGCGGCGTGGATCAGGACCCGCTGCCCGGGCTCGAGGTGCGCGGTGTCGATGAGCGCCTGCCAGGCCGTCAGTGAGACCAGTGGCAGGGCCGCCGCCTCGATGTGATCGATGTTGGCCGGTTTGCGGACGAAGTGCCGCGCAGGAGCACTCACGTACTCGGCGTAGGCCCCGGCCTGATGCGGGAAACGCGGCATGCCGAAGACTTCGTCGCCCTCTAGGAACAGCGTTGTCCCCACGCCGACGGACTCGACCGTCCCCGAGACGTCCCAGCCGACGGCAGGCGGATCCGCCCACAGACCGAGGCCGCCGGTCGCCCGCTGTTTCCAGTCGGTCGCGTTGACCCCCGCCGCGTGGACCCGTACCAGAATCTCGCACGGGCCGGGAACAGGCCGCGGGAGGTCGGTCTCCCGCAACAGCTCCGGCCCACCCCATGCCCCCACGGTGATCGCCCGCATCCGCTGTGCGGTCTCACTCATGCCGTCCACGCTCCTCCCTTATGCCAGGCCGCTTGCGCGGCCGTTGCCCAGCTTGCAACCGAGGGCGAGCGGTCACCATTGGCCTGAAGGCCACTCTGTGCCAGGATCTGGCCATGCATAGGGTCGTCGTCCTCGCGCTCGACGGTGTCATTCCGTTCGAGCTGGGCATTCCGTCCAGAATCTTCGACGAAGCCATCGGAGCCGATGGCGAGCGGCTCTACGCGGTGACCACCTGCACCATCGATGGGCTGCCGGTGACCAGCAGCGCTGGATTCACCGTCGGCGTCCAGCACGACGCCTGGGCCCTCGCCGAAGCCGAAACCGTGGTGATCCCACCGTCCGCCGCCCTCGGGCCGGTGCGCGAGCATGGCCGCCTACCCGAGCCCGTGGCCGAGGCGTTGTCCCGTATCCGCCCGGGTACCCGCGTCGTGTCGATCTGCACGGCGTCGTACGTGCTGGCCGCCGCGGGCCTGCTGGACGACCGCCCGGCGACCACGCACTGGCGGGAGGCGGAGCACTTCCAGCGCACGTTCCCTCGCGTGAGGACCGATCCCGGTGTCCTCTTCGTCGACGACGGCGACGTGCTCACTTCTGCGGGCGCTGCCGCCGGAGTCGACCTCTGCCTGCATTTGGTCCGGCGGGATCACGGCAGCGAGGTCGCCAATCGCGTGTCCCGCGGGTGCGTCGTGCCTCCGTGGCGCGACGGCGGCCAAGCGCAGTACATCAATCGCCCCACCCCCGAGCCGTCGCAGGCGACCACCGCCGACACCCGGGCCTGGATGCTGGAGCACATCGACCGGCCGGTGACACTGGCCGAACTCGCCGATCATGCGCGGACGAGCGTGCGCACCTTCACCCGCCGGTTCCGCGAGGAGGTCGGCATGACGCCGGGCCAATGGCTGATCAGGCAGCGGGTGGAAAGAGCGCGGCACCTGCTCGAGAGCAGCGATCTCCCGATCGATCAGATCGCCGACAGCAGCGGATTCGGCGCCCCGTCCTCCTTGCGCGAGCACTTCCGAGCGATCGTCGGCGTCTCACCCGCCGTGTACCGCCGCACCTTCCGAACCAGGACCTGACGGTGAGGCATCAGGTGGGCGATCTTGTTCGGTTCGGTGATCGCTGAAGGCAGCGGCTTCAAGGGGTGCGCGTTGGCGATGCCCTGGTGCGGGTGGTGTGCGTTGTAGAAGGTCTCGAACTCGCGGAGGGCGTCGAACAGGTGCCGCTGGTTCTTTCCAGATCAGCGTCCGGTCGAGCAGCTCACGGCGGCAGGTCTGCACCCGCACCCCGGTCAGCACCACCCGGATGCCGGCATCGGCCAAGACCGCGTCGAACGCCTCAGGGAACGTGCCGTCCCTGTCACGGATCACAAACCGCGCCCGGCAGCCCACGTCCTCCAGATCCATGACCGGGTTCCGCGCCGCCTGGGTCACCCACGCTGCGGCGGGATGGGCGGTAGCTCCCAGAATCCGGATGCGGCGGGTGTGGGACCCGATGACCACCAGCACCTACATGCGGGCGCCGACGAGGGTCACGGTCTCCAGGAAGTCACACACGCCAGCAGCGCCTCTGCCTGCGACCGCAGGAACCCACCCGGGTGGTGGCGGAACGCTCGGACGTCGGGTCGATGCCGGCGTCGTTAAGGATCTTCCAGACGGTAGAGGCGGCTACTTTGACGCCGAGCACCGGCAACTCACCGTGCACCCGCCGATAGCCCAGCCCGGGTTCTCCCACACCAAGCGAAGTACCAGCAGCCGGACGGTCGGCAGGCGGCCCGGCCTCATGGGTCTGGAGCGGGCGGCGTGCCGGCCCGCAATGAGGTCACGGTGCCAGCGCAGCGCCGTGTCCGGCCGCACCGGGAGCCGCATCCGCCGCGGTACACCGCGAGGCAACCGGTGCAGCAGCGCCGCGAGCAGTGCCCGCCCGGACCGGTGACCTGCACCCTCGTCCCGTCCAGTTGACGTACCAGCAGCGACGCCGCCGAGACCGACCAGGCACTCGATCCGACGAGCGTCGAGGCCGCGATCGATGCGTATGGAGTGGTTCATCTCTCTAGCGGCGGCCGCGCGTCTGATCTGCTCCGCCGTCGCATGCTGATCGAGATGTACAACGCGCAGCTCATCGGAGCCTGGCGCCGTCTCAAGGCATGTCACAACGTGCGGTTGCCACGAAGCGTTCTTCGACCGTCCAAGAACAACAGCCGAACCTGGTTCGACACCGATCGTCGCGATCACACTGTTCTCACTGGATTCTTGGCGGGGTGCGGTGACGATGTCGTGTCCGGAGCAGGACGATCCGCGGCTCCGCTCGAGTGCTGCGGGTCAGGGCTGGTCGCCTGCGAGAGCGATTGCGCGCGTCTCGGGAACTCCCAGCATCAGCAGGCTCGTGATCGTCGCTGCTCGGGCGCCGAGGGTCCCGTTCGACAGGTCGCTGTCCGCGATGGCGAACACGGCGCCGTAGGCGACCTGGCTCAGAATGCCCGCCGGCAGGTGCTGTGCGAACACGTCGCTGTCCTGACCCCGTTTCACGAGGTCGGCGAGGAGCTCATCGACTGGCCCGAGCAGGCCGTGGATCGCCTCGCCGTACTCGCCACGGCGCAGCGCCAACAGCACTCGGTACCGGTGCGCCACCGGCCAGAGGCGTGCGATGAATTCGGCCCACGTCGCGTCCGCTTCTGCGCCGGAGGCGTTGACTTCGGTGAGCACGGCTGTCATCTCGGTGACGGCCCGTTCGGTGAGTGTCCGAACCAGGTCAAGGCGCGAGGGGAAATGGCCATAGACGGTGCGACGGACGACGCCGGCAGCGGAGGCGATGTCGCCCATTCCGGCGTCGGGGTTCTGTCCCAGCACGTCGAGGGCGACGTCGAGGATGCGATCGCGTGTCTCGTTCATCGAGCGCACGCGGGAAGACTCGATGGGCACGACATCATTTTTGCACACCAGTGTGCAACGAATCACACTGCACACTGGTGTGCAGTGAACTAGACTGCACACCAGTGTGCAACAGAGAGTTGCGCTGTACTTCGAAGCTCAGGAGAACAAGGCGATGACCGCATCGACGCCACCGACCTCGGCTCTCGTCCGCCCGTTCACCGTCTCGATCTCGGATTCGGAGATCGACGACGTGAAGCAGCGACTGGCCAGAACTCGATGGCCGGATCCGGAAACGGTGGGCGACTGGTCGCAAGGGGTTCGCGTAGAGAACGCCAGGTCTCTGATCGACTACTGGGAGCGCGGCTACGACTGGCGGCGCTTCGAGTCCGAACTCAACCGCTTCCCCCAATTCCTGACCGAGATTGACGGGCTGGACATCCACTTCATCCACGTCAGGTCCAAGAATCCCAACGCGATGCCGCTGATACTCACGCACGGATGGCCGGGCTCGATCGTCGAGTTCCTGAAGCTGATCGGCCCGCTGACCGATCCGGTTTCGTTCGGAGGAGACGCCGCCGATTCATTCGACGTCGTCGTCCCGTCGCTCCCCGGGTTCGGGTTCTCCCAGAAGCCCACGGAGACCGGGTGGACCGTATCGCGCATCGCAAGCGCGTGGGTGGAGCTGATGAAGCGCCTCGGCTACACGAGATGGGCCGCGCAAGGCGGCGATTGGGGTGCCGTCGTCACCACCGTCCTCGGGGCCATGCAACCTGAGGGGCTTCTCGGAATTCATCTGAACACCCAGTACGCCTTTCCCGCACAGATACCCGACACCTTGTCGCCCGAACAGCGCTACGCCATGGAGACCCTCGCCCTCTACACCGGCGATCTCGGTGGATCGAATCACCTTCAGGGCACGAAGCCGGAGACCGTCGGATTCGCCCTGGCGGACTCTCCCGCTGGTCAGGCAGCCTGGATCTACGAGAAGTTCCAGTCCAAGACCGACAACCACGGGCTCGCCGAGGACGCCCTCAGCACCGACGACATGCTCGACGCGATATCCCTCTACTGGTTCACCAACAGCGCAGCGTCGTCCGGCCGCATCTACTGGGAGAACAAATCGGCCACTCTCGCCGGCCCGAAGCTGACGCTTCCGGTCGCGGTGACCGTCTTCCCGAGGGACATCCCACGCCTGCCACGAAGCTGGATCGAAGACACCTACAGCAATCTGATCCACTACGGCGAGGCCGACAAGGGCGGGCATTTCGCGGCCTTGGAACAGCCCGATATCCTGGTCAGCGAAATCCGCACCGGCCTGCGCACCCTTCGTTCCTGACGCCAACGCGCCAGCTCAGGAGCGCACGCGTATCACTCGGGCCTCTGACCCTTTTTCATCTGTCTGGGGTGATGGTGATCACGGAGTGATGTGCCCTTTGTTCCATGGAGTCGAGTCGCTGGACTTCACGCCGGTGTGTGTCGTACCACCATGCCGCCCCCGCAATTCCGGCTCCGCACCGCCGAGCCGGCCCGGAACAGACAAGTCGGTCTCCGCGCCGGCCGAGAGGCAGGAAAGCACGAGGAGGGTCCTGGTCGAGGGCGCCGCCGGGACGACGAGGTCGGGCACGAACGACAGCACCGACAGCGCGGCGGCATCTCTGCGGCAGGGGAAGAAGCCACAAGATCGCCAGCAGCCCGTGTCGGCTCGTTGTCGGCTCGGCGGTTCCGAAACGTATCGGCACGCGGCGGCAGGGGACGGCACGAGGATCGGGCTTCATATGGACAGGTCGACACAGAGTGCCCCTGATAGTGCGGCCCTGACACGAGGGCTCCGGACTTTTAACCCGCAGGGTGTCGAGCTGCTGGGATCCGCCCGTCGGCATCCGCGTTCATCCAGGTGAGAGGCGGCCTTGTCCGGCAGTCCACTCCATCGACGCGAACCGAGGGCGACTGACGCTGCAGCGGCCTCCGGCGCCGAATATGATCTTGTTCGTCGTTGGGCACCTACAACCTTGCGGGGAGCCGCTGGGGGAGCCGCTGGGGGAGCCACCGTAGGTGGACTCCCCCAGCGGCTCCCCGGGGGTGCTTTCGCAGGTGAGACGCTCCCCGATCAACTCCCATCGACCATGATCGACTGATCTTCTGTGCCTGGGCATAGGGGCGCTGACGGTCACGGCGGTGTCCGGCCCGGGCGCCGCGATGACCAGGGCGGAGACGCCTAGGAAGGCGAGGGAGGGGATCATCGCATCGTCCTAGGCTGCGTAGGTGCCCATACTGGAGACGACCAAGCCGTCGCGGAAGGTCAGTACCTCGGCGGCCCGGCGGCCGGTCAGATGTCGGTGACCTCGAACCGCAGGTCAGGGGGACGCTGCTTCAACACCGACGAACGCGACTTCGTCACCGTCTACAGCCGTTGACCTTGCACGAATTCGTAGGTGTAGAACGCCAGGCCGTCGCCCATCTTTTGTGTGTTGACCAGGTGCAGCGGCTTCTTGTCGCTGGCCTCGTTGAAGATACGCGGGCCAGCTCCAAGCACGACCGGGAAAACTACCAGCCGCAGTTCATCGGCCAGGTTCTGTTCTATCAGTATGCGCACGAGCTGATAGCTGCCGTAGACCAGGATTTCCCCGTCCACTTTCCGCTTCAGCTCCGAAATCTCCTTTACCGCATCACCGTTGAGGACCGTGACGTTGCTCCACTGAGGATCTTTGAGAGTCGACGACACGACGTACTTGGGGATGCTGTTCATTCTGTCCGCCCACTTGCGGCTTACGCGGACTTCCGCGCCATCGCGCGATAGCATCCGGGACGCGAACCACTCACTGCTCCGCCTGCCCAGCAGTAGCACCTCGGCACCCAGCGCTTCCTCCGTCTCGCGGGCCTGCCAGTCTTCGAGGTCCTTGCTCCCCACGAACTGGTGGAACCAGCCGCCCCGCTCGAAGCCTTCCTCGCCGTCCGGGTCCTGGACCACTCCATCGAGTGTGACATTCGAACTAATGACGATCTTTCCCATTTTCTTGCTCCTTTGACAATGTTATCGGCTGTCACTGGTCTAGATGCGTACGGATGGTCGGCAGCGCGACGTTCACAACCGCGCCATCCATGACGTCCAGGAAGGTCACCGCGCACAGCAGCGCCAGCGTGACCTTGCCGCGCCCGGTCGCCAGGAACGACCCCTGCGGCGGCGCCGTCGATGCGGTCATGGCGTCGCTCACGACCCGGCGGCCTCCATCACGGGGCCGACCTCGACCCCACCGCCGACCCGCATCACCGGGCAGTCCTTGGCCAGCGCCAGCGCGGAGTCCATGTCCTCGGCGGACACCACCGAGTAGGCGACCATCCGGGAGCCGCTGCCGCCGACCTCGCCAAGCGAGGCGTAACCGGTCACCGCGTCGCCGACGTCCACCAGGGCCGAGCCCAGGCCGCCGAACCAGGCTTGCCACTCGGCCGCCGTCCCGGCGTGGGGCGCGTAGTCGGAGGGCACACGGAAGGAGAAGACGTACCTGGCCATGATCTGTGGTCCCGTTCTGTAGCCGGGGCGCGCCCCGAACTGGGACCGCCTCCAACCGGGTAGACGCCAGCACGTCCGCGAATTGGGCGTGCAGATACCGCCCAATTCGCGGTGCCGGCGGCGTCAGTACTTTCAGACGAGCCGAACGCGCCCTGCGGAAAGAAGAAGAGCGAGGATGCATGCCGATGGAGATGGACACTACGGATCTGATCGCCCGGGCTCGGGCCGGCGACCACGACGCGTTCCGCGACCTGGTCCAGAGCCACTTCCACGAGTTGCAGGTGCACTGCTACCGCATCCTGGGATCCCTGCAGGACGCCGAGGACGCGCTCCAGGAGACCCTCGTGTCCGCCTGGCGTAACCTCGGCGAGTTCGGCCAGCGGTCCTCGCTCCGGACCTGGCTCTACCAGATCGCGACCAATCGGTGCCTGAGCATGCTGCGCGCCGGCAGCCGCCGCCCCCGCGCCGCTCCCCCGCTGCCCGAGGCCGCCCTGCCCGAACCCACCGGCGCCGGCGACACCCCGCCCTGGCTGGAACCCTACCCCGACGTCCTGCTCGACCACCTCGTCGACCAGCGCCCCGGACCGCAGGCCCGCTACGAGACCACCGAGGCCATCTCCCTGGCCTTCATCACCGCCCTGCAACTGCTGCCCCCACGGCAACGCGCCGCGCTCGTCCTCCGCGACGTCCTGGGCTACCGCGCCGCCGAAGTCGCCCAGATGCTCGGCACCACCCAGGAATCGGTTCAAAGCGCCCTCAAGCGCGCCCGCGCCACCGTCGACAACCACCTCGTCGACTCCGGCGGCAGCGGCAGCGGCGGCACCGGCAGCCGCAGGCCTGTACGCCAACCCGACACCGCCGCCGAACACCGGCTCGTCGCCCGGCTCACCGACGCCCTGGAACGCGCCGACCTGGACGCCCTGATCGGACTGCTCGTCACCGATGTGAGACTCTCCATGCCCCCGGCCATGCTGGAATACCGCGGTATCGAATCAGCCCAGCGCATCTTCGCCGCCGTCAGCTTCCGCCCCGGCCGCACCTACCGCGTGGTACCCACCCGCGCCAACGGCCAGCCCGCCGTCGGCTTGTACTTGGCAGCCCCCCACGCCAGTGTCTACCGCGCCTACGCCCTCCTGGTCATCAGCACCGCCGGCGACCACATCACCGCCATCACCTGCTTCAACACCAACGTCATGACGCGCTTCGGACTACCCCGAACCTTCCCCTAAACAGATTGACAAGATTCTGGAGCCACCCTTTTGCCCCGCTCCTGTCTGCGGAACTGGATAACCTGGCCGACGCTGATGACGTTAAGGGCGGCGAGTCCGATCGACTGACGAGTCTGGAGAAGAAGGAACTGGCCGAACTTCGGCGTCGTAACCGGCAGTTGAAGACCGAGACCGGGATCCTCAAGCGGGCCGCCGCCTGCTTCGTCAGAGAGAACGACCTCCCCCGAGTAATCTACTCGCTGGTCCGTGAACTCGCCGCCGACTCGATCCTGGTCGCGGCGGACTGCCGAGTATTGAACGTCTCCACCGCGGGATACTACGCCTGGTTCGGGCGGCCCGAATTGCCGCGTGCGCTGCGCAACAAGGAGCTGACGAAAACGGTCCGCCAAATACGCGGCGAATCGCGCGGTAGTTATGGGCTCGCCGCGGGTGAACGCCGAGTTGCCCTGGGGCTGGGCGATCGGGTGAACCGCAAGCTGATGGAACAGCTGATGCGCCAGGCCGGTCTGCAGGGCGTCTACCGGCGGCGGGGCCGCCGCAAGCTGGTGAACGCCCTCCCTTCGGCGGCAGCGACCGCCGGGCGCTATTCGTCGTCCGGCCTCGGCGCATAGGTTCTCCCCCTGGCACGCGGGAAGGCAAGCGACGCCGAGGCGGCCCGTCAGGTTCTCAGCGCCTCCGACGCGGCTGGAGGCGGCCGGACTTCGAACGTCCGCTTGACCACTGCGAACAGGTCCGCCGGGAAGTAGGACAAGACCCCGGGCCTGAACCGGGTGACCCACTGCGGCGGCGGCCGAAATGCTGGAGGGGGACGGCGACAGGCCGTCGTCTCTGCCGGTCAGGAGCCGGACGTGCATGGTTCTGACGTCGGGCAAAACGAGCCGTTCGCAGCCCCCGCTGACGACTGGTCCGGCGATGTGTCGAAGCGCGCGCAGCGCCGTTCGTCTAGAAGGTGCAGCCCCCCACCAGGGGGCGGAGAATGCGCCCACGTGAAGGAGGATCGTCGTGTACGCCGACGAAGAACTCGCCTCAATCCCGGTCCCGCGTAGCCTGGCCAAGCGGCGGGCCTATGCTCGAGACCGGCTCGAAACCGGCTTCCAGATGTGGCTGGCCACCGGCAGCGACGGCCATGGTGCGCATCTGATCCCCGTGGCCTATGCCTGGGACGGCTCGGCCCTGTATACCGCGACCTTTGTTAAGAGCCGCACTGTCGCCAACATCAAAGCCCACCCACAAGCGCGGGTCGCTCTCGGCGACACCGCCAACGTCATCATGATCGACACCAGTGCGTCGCTTGTGGACGTCCCCGACATCGACGCTGACATCGCCGAGCGCTACGCCAAAGTCTCCACAGACCCCCGCACCTCTCCAGAGGGCACGTTCGTCTACCTACGCCTGCAACCCAGGCGCATCCAGGTCTGGAACGGCCTTCACGAATTCGTTGGGCGCACGGTCATGCGGGACGGCCGATGGCTAGATGGCCCAGTCGGCTGAGGTTATCTGAGGCTGCCCGGCCTCCGTGGCCCCTCGGCGGGTGAGTCAAGATCGACCGTCACGTATAGCTCTTTCACAGGGGATGTGCATGCTCTGGCGCGCGCCTGCGCGCGTTGTACGAAGGGATGCACAATGCGCATGCACAACGACCTCCGTCAACTCCTCGCCCAAGCCACCGCATGAACTGATGGGCAGTGCGCTCGATCGATGTCACACACCCTCCACGCACCATAAACGGAGCGTTGCCCCTTTCGGTTATCTTGGCTCCCCGCTACGACTCCTGAGCCGGGTCGTGGAAGGGGCGAAGACCGACGTCGAGTTCGGCGCGGGTGAAGGCGTAGCGGCCCAGGAAGTTGCTGTGGTCACAGCAGATCGGTGAGAGCCGGGCGCACATCTCATCGGTGGCGGGGAATCTGTCGGCGCGGAGCTGTTTGACCGCGGCGTCCAGATACAGGCTGTTCCACCACACCACGGCGTTGAGCGTCAGGCCGAGGGAGCCGATCTGGTGCTCCATGCCCTCGCGGTAGCGCTGGCTGCGGTAGCCGTCGTCGGAGATGAACTGCAGCAGGTGCAGGGTTTTAAGATGCGGCCGTAGTGGGCGAACGCGTCGCCCAGCCCGGTGGGGCGGCCCTCGCGTGACAGCATCCGGATCAGGTCGTCGCCAGGACGGCGCCGGTGGTCAGCGACCCGGCGACGCGCAGCATGTCGTCCCAGTGCGCGCGGATGCGGTCCAGCCGGACGTTGTGCCAGGACATGTGACCCAGGGGTCCGTAGGTGCCGCGGGTGTTGGTGCACCACAGCCGGGTCTCACCCAGGTCGGCGGAGCGCGGGGAGAACTGGTAGCCGCAGATCGCGAACAACACCCCGAACACGATGTCGGGGTAGCAGGGCGCGGAACTCTCGGGAATGTGTAGCCCCACCGACCACGCCAGACCCGCCGTCACCGGACCGTCGTCAACCCAGCCGGGCTACCGCCAAGATCCGGGCCGATCCTCCTGCGCAGGCGGGGGCAGCGTGCTGACCACGGCGCGGCCAGGCAAGGCGCTCTGGAACGCCTCCTGGGCGTGAGGTCACGGCCACTGTTCCGTCTCTTCCAGCCCTCTACCTGAAAGCGGACGGTGTTTCTACGGTCACTGTATGACTTCATTGACGTGGGAGAACCGGGGCACGCCCGACGACGTGCTCGCCATCGACGACGTGGTGTTCGCGCCGTCCGAGCCCAACCCCGGCAGCGCGCTGACCATCACCATCACCGGGACCACCGGCCAGGCGATCGCCGAAGGCGCCACCGTGCTCCTCGAGGCCAAGCTCGGGCTCATCAAGCTGCTCAGCAAGACCTTCGACCTGCTCCAGGAGATCCGGAACGGCTCGCAGGTGTCGCTGACCACCGGCCTGGACGACACCGGCGCCATCCCGGCCGGCTGGGTCGAACTGGTGGTCTCCTTCGACCCGCTGCCCCGCGAGATCCCCCGGGCGAAGTTCACCGTGATGGCCGACGCCCGCACCGCCGACGAGGACGACCTGTTCGCGCTCTACTTCACCTGCGACTTGACGAAGAAGTAGTGACCACACTGAAGCGTCAGCAGAGCGGACCAGCACCGCGGCGCTAGCGGACTCGCCCCGGACCCTAGCCCGGTGAACTGTCCCCCTGACGGCACTCCTCGGCCAGGTCATCGTGCCTTTGCTGGTCGCCGCGCTGAACGTGGGCGTTTGCCGTGCACGTGGCCCGAGCCGGCCGACGCTGATCTCACCGCGTTTGGCCCCGGCCGGCACCTACCGCCTCCGCCTCCATGCGCGAGGCCGTAACGCGGTCGGCTGGGACTCGGGCATCGACTGGCCCGGCGTCCTCGCGCCCCCTCCGAAAATCGACGGCACGGATCCAGACGTGGATCGTTTTTCGACACTCGTGGAGCCACCTGATCGACCGTGTGCATCTGGGAGCCGCCGCGGCCCTGAACTGGGGTCTATGACGGGTCGGCGCGTCCTCAAATGATCATCTAGTGATCACCCGGAGTTCGCCCCGGCGTCGGCGTCCACAAAAGACGATCTTCACTGCTCCGGTATTGGCCGGA
The DNA here is from genome assembly GCF_039529375.1 of Actinomadura napierensis. NCBI lineage: Bacteria > Bacillati > Actinomycetota > Actinomycetes > Streptosporangiales > Thermomonosporaceae > Actinomadura > Actinomadura napierensis. The sequence continues at coordinate 45,777 of NZ_BAAAMR010000007.1, read as the reverse complement.
GCGGAAGGAGATCAGCGTGAAGCGCAAGGCAACACTCGCCCTCGCCGCCTCCGTCGCCGCGGCCGGCGCCACCGGCGTCGCCCTGGCCGCCCCCGCATCGGCCGCGACCTCACCGGCCGCCGTCTGCGGCTCGGGCTACTCGGTCATCGACCACAAGGCGCTGACCGGCTCGACCGCCTACCTGCTCTGGAACAGCTCATCCGGCCGCAACTGCGTGGTGACGGTGAAGACCACCTCGGTGGGCACCAAGACACGCACGGGCGCCTACCTGTACGTCCAGGGAAGCAACCCCATCAGCGACGTCGACGACTACGCCTACTACGCCGGTCCCGTCTCCGCGCCCGCCGCCGGCAAGTGCGTCCAGTGGGGCGGCGGCACCAACAACCAGTGGTGGTACAGCGGCTGGACGCACTGCAGCTGACCTCCCGGCACCATGAGGGCCCGGCCCGAGCGATCGGTCCGGGCCTTCGTGTCTTCCCGGCGGCTGCGCCTCACCGGGTGGCCGCGGGCTCCAAGCCATCCTTGACCCGTTGTCGGGGTGTCGCTGCTCGGCCACCGGGACGATCGGAGCGCAGGCAAGACGTCACGACGGTCGAACCGGCACCGTCGGCACGATCCTTCGCGGCGGTCGCGGCGGCGCCTGGGAGATGAGGACTAGACGCCTCTGCTGGCTGCCTACTTGGGGTTCTGCCGGAATACGCCGGGATGGGAGCATCGCACCCGGGCAGGTTGTGGGCTTTCGGCTGTGGATGGCTGCTCCGTGCATGGGGCCGGAACCACCATCCTCGCGTCTTGACCTGCTGAGCTGCGAGGACAACGCCGGGGAGACCGGATAGAGCCGCGCTTCCCGCTCGCCCGGCTTGGATGCTCCACGGCGGGCCTGCCGGCCACGGCGGGGCGGCTTACAGTCCCAGTTGCTCGGCGGCCAGTGCCGTGCCTTGGACGCGGGCGGCGATCTTGGCGAAGGCGGTCTCCCGCGATGTGGAGGTGTCGTCGGCGAAGGGCGCGAAGCCGCAGTCGTCGCAGGTGCCGAGACGGTCTGCGGGAATGTACCGCGCGGCGGTCAGGACCCGGTCGCGGACCTGCTCGGGTGTCTCGATGGCGGGGTCGATGGGGTCGATGACGCCGATGAAGGCACGGGCATCGGCAGGGAGGTGCTCGGCGACGATGCGCAGGGCCCGGGCAGGGTCGCTCTCACTTGCCATCTGGAGGTAGAAGACGCCGGCGTTGAGCTGGAACAGCCGGGGCAGCAGCGCGGCGTAGTCGACGTCGAGGCTGTGCGTGGAGTCCTGGTCCGCGCCCGGGCAGGTGTGCACGCCGATCCGGGCGCGCTCCTGGCTGGAGAAGCGGTCCAGTACCTGGTTGTTGAGCGCGATGAGATCCCCCAGCAGGCCGCCCGAGGGGTCCAGCTTGAGCGCCAGCCGCGCTTCGGTGAAGTCCAGTTGCACGACGTGCGCGCCGGCGTCCAGGCAGGAGCGGATGTCGGTTTCGGCCTCGTTGACCAGGTCGTCGAGGAACGCCTGGCGCGGGTATCCGTCGATGCCGCCGGACGGATACAGCAGGCTCAGCATCGACGGGGCGATCACTGCCTGCTTGACGGGCACGCTCGCGTGGCGCTGAGCTGCCCGCAGGTACTCCCCGGCGCGGTGGGTGTAGCGGAACGGCCCTTCGGTCAGCCGCGGCAGCTGCCGCTGGTGCCCGTCGGCGAACGGGATCACCGCACCGTCGGGTTCCAAGGCCGGCAGTCCCGCGACTGCGTAGGTGACGAAGCTCGGCTTGGACTGCTCGCCGTCGGACACCACCGGCGACCCCAGTTCCTCCAGGCGCTGGACGGTGTCGCGGACGGCACGGTCGGTAGCGGCAGACATCTCCGACGGGGAGACGGCCGACAGCTCGGCGGGGCGGGGGATGCTGCCGATGGGTTCAGTGGGGATGGGCATGCCGCCAAGTTATGAGCACTTACAGCGCACATACAATGACTTTCGGTAATCAAAGCTCTCACCGGCGCCCGTCCGCGCGAGCTACAAGCCTGTTCCCTGGCGGAGCGGCCAGTTGTAAGCGGTGGTGTAGACCCACCGAGCCGGGCGAGGATCTGCTTGGCCTTGCTCTCCATCGCGTCCACCTCCTTCGCCGGTGCAGTGCTGTTGATCTCTTCCCAGGTGAGCAGGCCTCGCCCTTGAAGTCGAACTGCGGCTCCATTCGGTGTCCTCGCAGCTCAGCACGTCAAGACGCGAGGATGGTGGTTCCGGCCCCATGCTCGGAGCGGCTATCCACAGCCGAAAGGTCGCAATCTAACGTGCGGTAACTGGATGATCCGGCGGGTTCCGTCATCGGATCAGGCAGATCTGGGTGCCGGTGGTCACCGGCCGGCCGGGCCGGGCGTCGAGGGCGGAGATGGTGCCGGGTTTGTGGGCGACGAGAGGTTGTTCCATCTTCATCGCCTCCACCACGACGATGACGTCGCCGGCCGCGACCGTGTCGCCCTCTTCGGCGAGGACTTTCACAATGGTGGATTGCAGGGGGCAGACGAGGGCGGCGCCGTCGTTCTCCGCGGCTTTGGCTTTGGCCTTGGCCCTGCGCGGCCTGGAATGTTGAGGAGGCGCCTGGGCGGATTCGGTGGACGAATGCAGGACGACCTCGACGCGCTTGCCGTCCACCTCGACGGTGACGGTCCTGCGGTCGGCCGGGACGGTGTCGGCCGCGGCGTCCGGGTGGGGCGGGACCGAGGGCGCGAGGTCGGACTCGATCCAGGCGGTGTGGACGTCGAAGGGCTCGTGGGTGAAGGCCCGCTCCCTGACGACCGCGCGGTGGAAGGGCAGGACGGTCGGGACCCCTTCGACCTCGAACTCCTCCAGGGCGCGGCGGGCCCGCTGCAGGGCGATCCCGCGGGTCGCACCGGTGATCACGAGCTTGGCGAGCAGGGAGTCGAACTGGCCCGGGACCTCCTGGCCCTCGGTGTAGCCGCCGTCCAGGCGCACGCCCGGGCCGGAGGGGGGACGCCAGGTCGTGAGCGTCCCGGTGGAGGGCAGGAAGGTGCGGCCCGGGTCCTCGGCGTTGATCCGGAACTCGATCGCGTGGCCGCGCGGGTCGGGGTCGCCATAGCCGAGGGGTTCTCCGTCGGCGATGCGGAACATCTCCCTGACCAGGTCGATGCCGGTCACCTCCTCGGTGACCGGGTGCTCGACCTGCAGCCGGGTGTTGACCTCCAGGAACGACACCGTGCCGTCGGCGGCGATCAGGAACTCGCAGGTGCCCGCGCCCACGTACCCGGCGGCCCGGAGGATCTTCTTGGACGATTCGTACAGGGTCCGCCGCTGGTCTTCGGTGAGGAACGGCGCGGGGGCCTCCTCGACGAGTTTCTGGTGGCGGCGCTGCAGGGTGCAGTCGCGGGTGGACACCACGACGACGTCGCCATGCCGGTCCGCCAGGCATTGCGTCTCGACGTGCCTGGGGCGGTCGAGGTAGCGCTCGACGAAGCATTCGCCGCGCCCGAACGCCGCCTCGGCCTCCCGGACGGCGGACTCGAACCGCTCGGGGATCTCCTCCAGCGACCGGGCCACCTTGAGGCCCCGGCCGCCGCCGCCGAACGCGGCCTTGATCGCCACGGGGAGGCCGTGCTCGCGTCCGAACGCCACGGCCTCATCGGCCCCGGACACGGGCCCGGCGGTGCCGGGGGCCAGCGGGGCGCCCTGGTCGCGGGCGACGTGGCGGGCCCGCACCTTGTCGCCGAGCAGTTCGATGGCGGACGGGGGCGGGCCGATCCACACCAGGCCCTCGTCGACGACCGCCTGGGCGAACTCGGCGCTCTCGGACAGGAACCCGTATCCGGGGTGCACCGCGTCGGCGCCGGCGTCCGCCGCGGCCTTGAGCAGCTTGCCGATGTCCAGGTAGGTGTCCGCCGGGGTGGTGCCGCCGAGCGCGTACGCCTCGTCGGCCATCCGCGCGTGCGGCGCGGCCACGTCCGGATCGGCGTACACCGCCACGCTGGCCAGCCCGGCGTCGCGGCAGGCCCGCACGACGCGGACCGCGATCTCGCCCCGGTTCGCGATAAGGATCTTGCGCACGGTCTCCTCCGGATCAGGCGCGGCAGGGCAGCGGGCCGCCGTGGTAGGTGATCATTTCGCCGAACATCGCGGCGACGTCCATGCGTTCGCCGGGCGGGGCGCCGCGCTGCTCGGCGCAGGCGCGCCGCAGGTTCGGGACGAGGCGTTCGGGGTCGAGGAGCCGCCCGTCCGGCTCGGCGCGGTGGGCGATCTCCAGGGGGTCCAGCCCTTCGGCGAGCCCCTGCCTGGCCTCGTCGCGCACCCAGTGCAGGTAGCGCTCCGCCTCGTCCAGCAGCTCGGGTCCGCCGACCGGCCCGTGGCCGGGGACGATGACGGCCGGGTCCAGGTCGCGCAGCCGCTCGATGGCGCGGAGCGATCCCTCGACCGAGCCCATCATGCAGAACGGCGTGACCCCGGACATGACGAGGTCTCCGGCGAACAGGATCCGCTGGTCCGGCAGCCACACGACGGTGTCGTCGCGGGTGTGCGCGGGGCCGAGCCGGAACAGGTCGGCGTTCAGGTCCCCGGCGTGCAGCGTCATCCGCCGCTCGTAGGTGAGCGCCGGCGGCGCGAGCCGGATGTCGCCCCACTCGACGTCCGGCCAGAGGCCGGTCAGGTGCAGGTCCGCGAGGATCGCCTCCTCGCGCGTCCCCTCGTGCGCCACCACCACGGCCTCGGGCGTGAAGACGCAGTTGCCGAACGTGTGGTCGCCGTGGAAGTGCGTGTTCACAACGAGGCGCGGCGGCGCGGGCGCCACCTCGCGCACCGCGTCCCGCAGCGCCAGCGCGCGCTTCATGGTCGCGGCGGTGTCCACCACGATCGTGGTGCCGCCGGACGCGATGACGCCGGCGTTGTTCAGGCACCATCCGCCGTCCGGTTGCACGTAGGCGTGCACGCCGTCGGCCAGCCGTTGCAGGTGCGGCTCGGTCATCGTGGTCTCCTGAAGATCTGCTCGAGGAAGAACGCGCGGAGGTCGGCGGCCAGCAGGTCCGGGGCCTCCAGCGCGGGGAAGTGGCCGCCCCGCTCGAACTCCGTCCACCGGACGATCGTGTTCGCGCGCTCGGCGAACGGCCGGATGGCGTGGTCGGTGGGGAAGACGGCCACCGCCGTGGGCACCGGGGAGCGGCCGTTCCGCTCCCGCTGCGCCGGGTCGTGGAAGCGCTCGTAGTAGCTGTGCGCCGCCGAGCCCGCCGTGCCGGTGAACCAGTAGACGCTGACGTCGGTCAGGACGGTGTCCCTGCCGACGGCGTCGTCGGGCAGGTCGGCGGTCCCGGTCAGGTCGCGGTACCGCTCGGCGAACCAGGCGAGCAGCCCGGCGGGCGAGTCGTGGTGGGCGTGGGCGAGCGTCTGCGGGCTGGTGCCCTGGACGCGGAGGTAGGCGCCCTCGTTCTGCTGCCACCGTTGCAGCGCCTCGAGCCTCTTGCGGTCGGCGTCGTCCAGCGCGTCGATGTCCTCGTCGTCGCCGGGCACCGTGACCAGGGCGTTGACGTGGACGCCGCGGACGCGGTCCGGGGCGTCCCGGCCCATCAGCGGGGCCACGAAGGCCCCGACGTCGCCCCCGTGCACCCCGTACTCGGCGTATCCGAGGCGGCGCATCAGTTCGTTCAGCGCCCGGGCGGTCCGGTCGTCGGTCCAGCCCGGCCCCGGTGGCGGCCCGGAGAACCCGAAGCCGGGCAGGGAGGGCACCACCAGGTGGAAGGCGTCCCTGAGGGAGCCGATCACGGCGTGGAAGTCGACGACCGAACCCGGCCAGCCGTGCAGCAGGCCGAGCGGGACGGCGTCCGGGTCCGCGGAGCGTTCGTGCAGGAAGTGCACGCGGGTCCCGTCGATCTCGGTGACGAACTGCGGGTGGGCGTTCAGTTCCGCCTCGTGCCGCCGCCAGTCGTACCCGCCGGCCCAGTAGTCGGCGAGCCGCCGCAGGTACGCGGTGGGGACGCCGCGCGACCAGCCGGTGCCGGGCGGGTCGGGCGCCCACCGGGTGGCGCGCAGCCGGCGCCGCAGGTCGTCGACCTCGGATTCGGGGATCGCGACCCGGTACGGCCTGATCTCGGACATGCGGACTCCTCGGCTGGAAGGCGGCGGCTACGGCGCGGTGAGCACGGCCGCCGAGGCGAACCCGCCGCGTCCGCGGGCCAGGACGAGCGCCGTGCGGATCTCGGCGGGCCGCGGCTCGTCCACGACCAGGTCGAGGCGGTCGTCGGCGCGGCCGGGGCGGGTGCCGACGGTGGGCGGGATGACCCCGTCGCGCAGGGCCAGCAGCGCGGTCGCCAGGTCCAGCGCCGCGCCGCCGGACAGCAGCCGTCCCGTCATCGACTTGGGTGCGGTGACCGGAACGGCGCGCGTCCCGAACAGCCGGGTCAGCGCGGTCGCCTCGCCGTCGTCCAGGTCGCGGCGGCCCGCCGCGTCGGCGAACACCACGTCGACCGCCGCGGGGGGCAGCCCGGCGTCGTCGAGCGCGGTCCGCGCCGCGCGGTGCAGGCCGTCGGCGCAGCCGGGTTCCGGGTCGAACGCCGCGCCGTGCCCGGCGACCGCGCCGTAGATCTGCGGGACGCCGCGGCCCTCGGCGTCGGCGCGGTCCTCGACGATGAGAATGGCCCCGCCCTCGCCCGGGACGCAGCCGTCGGCGTCGGCGTCGAACGGCAGGTAGGCCGACGCGGGATCGGTGCGCGGGCTCAGCTCCCGGCTCGCGCTCTGGATCGCGACCCCGTACGGGCAGAGCGTGCCGTCCACGCCTCCGGCCACCATCATCGTCGTGCCGGCGCGGATCTTCCGGCGGGCGAACGCCAGGGTGTCCAGCCCGCCGGACTGCTCGGAGGCCAGGACGCCGCCGGGGCCCCGCATGCCGTTGTGGATGGAGATCTGGCCGGTGTGCACCGCGTAGTACCAGGCGAAGGACATGTACGCGCTCACGTCGCGCCAGCCGCTCCCCCACAGCTTCTGCAGTTCCCGCTGCCCGAACTCCAGGCCGCCCGACGTGCTCGCCGTGACGACGCCCATCTGGTATTCGGGCAGGTCGCCGGCCTTGATCGCGGCGTCCCGCAGCGCCTGCTCGGCGGCGACGAGGGCGAGCCTGGTCACCCGGTCGCTCTGCGGCAGGAGCCGCTCCGGCAGCTCCCGTTCGGCCGGGCACTCGGGGATCTCCCCCGCGACCGCCACCGGGTAGCCGGACGCGTCGAACCTGGTGATCGGGCCGATGCCGCTCCGGCCGTCCCGGACGGCCTCCCAGTACTCGTGGGCGCCGATCCCGTTCGGGGCGGTCACGCCGAGGCCGGTCACCACCGCCTGGCCGCTCATGCGGTCCTCCCTTCCGAGGCGAGCTCCGGTTCGCGGAACACCATCGCGCTCTGGAACCCGCCGAATCCGCTGCCGACGGTCAGCGCCCCGCGCACGCGGTGCTCGCGTGCTTCGAGCGGGACGTAGTCCAGGTCGCACTCGGGGTCGGACTCGCGCAGGTTGGCGGTGGGCGGCACCACGCCGTGCGCCATCGCCAGCGCGCACGCGGCGATCTCGATGGAACCGATCGCGCCGAGCGAGTGGCCGACCGCCGCCTTGATCCCGCTGACCGGCACGCCGCGGGCGCGATCGCCGAGGGCGCGCTTGAAGGCCGCGGTCTCGTGCCGGTCGTTCTGCTTGGTGCCCGAGCCGTGCGCGTTCACGTAGTCCACGTCCTCCGGGTTCATCCGGGCCTCACCGAGCGCGGTGGTGATCGCCTCGGCCATCTCCCGGCCGTCCGGTTTGAGCCCGGTCATGTGGAAGGCGTTGCACCGGGACGCGGCGCCCGCGAGCTCGGCGTAGATCCGCGCGCCGCGGCGCCGGGCGTGCTCGTACTCCTCCAGCACGAGCACGGCGGAGCCCTCGCCGAGGATCAGGCCGCGGCGGGTGCGGTCGAACGGCCGGCAGGCGTGTTCGGGATCGTCGTTGTAGACCGACTGCGCCTTGATCACGTCGAAGCAGGTCACGGTGATCGGCGAGATCGGGGCGTCGCTGCCGCCGGTGACCACCACGTCGGCCGCCCCGTCCCGGATCACGTCGGCGGCGTGCGCCACCGAGTCGATGCCGGAGGTGCAGCCCGTCGAGACGACCGTGGCCGGTCCGCGCGCCCCCGTGGTGAGCGCGACTTCGGCGGCCACCGAGCTGGGCAGGAAGTAGTCGTACATGTGCGGGCTGACGTAGGCCGGATCGACCTTCCAGTGCGCGCCGCCGTCGCTGAGCACGACGTATTCGGCCTCCATGCTCTTCGTCCCGGCGACCGCGCTGCCCATGGCGACGCCGGTGCGCTCTGCGAGCCGCCCGTCCACGCGGAGGCCGCTGTCGTCCACGGCCTCCCGCGCGGCCACCTTGGCGAGCTGGACGAACCGGTCGTTGCGCCGGATCTCCTGCGGGGCGAGCCCCGCGGCGGCGGGATCGAAGTCGCACTCGGCGGCGACCTGGCAGCGGTGCTCGGACGGGTCGAACTGGGTGATCCGGCGCGTCGCCGTCCGCCCGGAGGTGACCAGCTCCCAGAAGGGGCCGGTGCCGATCCCGCCGGGGGCGACCACGCCGATGCCGGTGATGACGGTCCTTCTGCGGGACATCAGGCGGCCTCCTCGAGCGTCTCGGCCAGCAGGTCCAGCTGCTCGGGCCCGGACGAGCAGGGCACCAGCACGAGCTCGTCGCATCCGGCCTCGGCGAAGGCGCGGGCGGTCTCGCGCAGCCGGTCCGGAGTGGTCGGCGCGCCCTTGATCATCATTTCGGCGAGCCTCCCGGCGAAGGAGTAGTAGTCGCCGAGGTGCCCGCGGACGGCGGCGTCCGCGTCCGGGCCGAGGGCGTAGTACGCCTGCGCGACCACGCGGGGGCTTCCGGGACGTCCGGCCTCCTGCCAGCGCCGGCGGACGTCGGCCGCCCGTTCGGCGAACGTCTGCGGCGGGCCCGCGGCGGCGAAGTAGCCGTCACCGTGCGCGACGACCCGGCGCAGCGCGGCCGGGGCCCGGCCGCCGACGAGGATCTCGGGATCGCCGCCGGGAGGCTCGGGGCCGATGTCGCCGCCCGCCCAGATCTTGCGCATCTCGGCGAGCATCGTGTCGAGGCGGCGGCCCCGGTCACCGAACTCGGCGCCGGACGCGGCGTAGTCGTCCGGTCGCGCGCCCACCGCGACGCCGAGCGTGAGCCGGCCGTCCGACAGGTGGTGGACGGACGCGGCCTGCTTGGCGACCAGCGCGGTGTTGCTCCGGTACGGGGCGATGAGGATCCCCGTCGTCAACCTGATCCGTTCGGTCACGGCCGCGGCGGCGGCCAGGGTGACCAGCGGCTCGTCGTTGCCGTACACTAGCCGGTCGAGCACCGCGAGGTCGGCGAACCCGGCCGCTTCGGCCCGGTGCGCCCAGTCCAGCAGGTCACGGCCCTGGACTCCCTGGACCATGGTGGGCAGTGCCACTCCGTACTCCATCGTCGTCTCCTTTCCCGGTCAGGTCCGCGCGGCCAGCGCCTCGACGAAGCCGGGCGCGGCACGTTCGGGTCGCAGCGCGGCGTGCGAGCAGCCGACGGTGACGTCCCGCCAGCACCGCTGCAGCGGATCGCCCCGGTCCTGGGCGGCGGTGCCCGCCGACTTCATGAGCGTGTTGACCGCCTCCACCAGCAGGGACGCCGCATAGGAGGCGCGGTTGGCGTTCTCGAACGCGCGCGGACGGCCCTCTCCGGCGTCCAGTGCCGACACCACCTGGTCGATCAGCAGTTCGGCCGCTTCGATCCGCGCGGCGGAGGTCGCGATGGCCATCCCCGCCGCGTCCCCGGCGGGCGGCGCGCTGCCGGTGCGCGGCGCGCCGGAGGGCGGTGCCGCGGCACGCTTGGCCGCGGCCGTGCGGGTCGCGGAGGCGAGGGCGCCGCGCGCCGCGCCGATCAGCGCGGAGATGCAGGTCAGGCCGCCGACGGCGGGAAGCGGGACGTTGTGCTGCGGCACTTGCGAGGTGTGGTTCAGCCCGCCCATCACCTCCTTGAACAGTACCGTCCGGTGCGCGGGCACGAACGCCTCCTCCACCGCGAGGGTGTGGCTGCCGGTGGCGCGCATGCCGACGGCGTCCCAGGTCGGTTCGAAGGTGAAGTCGGCTCGCGGCACCGCGAAGAAGCGCGGTTCGACGCCGCCGGACGCGGGCCCGGCGATGAGCGCCCAGTCGGCGAATTCGACGCCGCTGACGTAGCGCCAGCGCCCGCGCAGCAGGAAGCCGCCCTCGGTCTCCTCGGCGGACCCGGCGGGCACCAGGCCGGGGACGAGCAGCGCGCCCGGCGTGCCGTCCCACAGGTCGCGCTGGCCGTCGATCGGCAGATGGGCGGCGAACCGGCCGGTGTAGGCGAACATCGCGGCGCACCAGGCGGTGGACGCGCACGCCTCGCCGAGTTCGGCGATCGCATCGGTCAGCTCGCGGAAGGTGGACTCGGCACCGCCCCAGCGGGCGGGCACGAAGTGCCGGGGCAGGGCGGTCGCGGCCACGGCGGCGACCGCCTCGTCGTCCAGCCGTCCGGTGCGGTCGGCCTTGTCGGCGTGGCCGGCCGCGGCCCGCACCGCCGCGTCGAGGGCGGTGCGCTCGTCGGTCGTGGTCAGGGTCACGGTCATCACTCCAGAGGGGTCACCAGGTCACGGGCAGCGCCTCGACGCCGTACACGAGCCCGCCGTCCTTGAAGGACAGCTCCTCGAACGGGACGGCGAGCCGCAGATCGGGCAGCCGGCGGTAGAGCGTGCGGAAGACGACCTCCAGCTCCAGCCGGGCCAGCTCGGACCCGAGGCAGAGGTGGCGGCCGTGGCCGAAGGCCAGGTGCTTGCGGGACCCGCGGGTGATGTCGAGCTCGTCGGGGCGTTCGAACGCCTCGGGGTCCCGGTTGGCGGCGGCGGTGAGCGGGAAGACGCCCTCGCCCTCCCGCACCTCGGTGCCGGAGATCGTCAGGTCGGTGCGCGCGACCCGCGCCGTGGTGAGGTCGGTGACGCTGAGGTAGCGCAGCAGCTCCTCGACGGCGGCCGGCGCGAGGTCGGGGTCGTCGCGCAGCAGGTCGAGCTGCTCGGGGTGGCACAGCAGCGCCAGCGTGCCGAGCGCGATCATGCTGGCGGTGCTCTCGTGCCCGCCGTTGAACAGCAGCCGGGTGAGGTGGACCAGCTCGTCGAAGTCGTCCTCGCGCGGGAAGGCGCCGGTGAGCTTGGCGACGAGGTCGTCCCCGGGCTCGTCGTACTTGGCGGCGACCAGGTCGCGGAAGTAGGCGTCCAGCTGGTTGACCGCCTCCTTGCGCTCGGCGGCCGAGGCGGTCCCGCCGAACATGGTCCGGGTGCGGACGTGCAGGAAGTCCTTGTCCTTCGCCGGGATCCCGAGCAGCTCCATGATCACCGAGATGGTGATCGGGAGCGCGAAGCCGGCGAGCAGGTCGCGGGGCGGGCCCGCGTCCAGCAGCGCGTCCACCTGCCCGTCCACGATCTCCTCGACGCGGGGGCGCAGCAGCTTGACGCGCCGGACGGTGAAGTCCTTGGCGACCCGCTTGCGGTAGTCGGTGTGCTGCGGCGGGTCCATGCCGAGCAGGGACGAGTTGAGCGTGAAGTCCTTCGGGATCGGGAACGGGGCGGGGAACCCCGGGCGGCCGCGGTCGTTGCCGAGCCGCTCGTCGTTCAGGGCCTCCCGGACCTCCGCGTACCGGGTGACCACCCAGGTCGGCTCGCCCGCGGACCGCGGGACCCGGGCGAGGCCCGGCCGCTCGCGGTACTCGCGATGGGGGTCGGGCGGGGCGAACGGGCCGGGGCGGTGCCAGGGGAAGGGCGCGCCGCGCGCCTCGTCGTCGTTGGGGAGTTCGTGGTCAGGCATGGTCGCCTCCTGGAGTGAGGGTGGCGGCGAATCTCGCGAGCGTCTCGCCCGGACTCGGGCCGTCGATGGCCGCGCGGACGCGCCCTGCGGCCCGGCCGTGCCGGGCCAGCTCGACATGGGCCAGTTCCACGCGGGTCGCGCCGGGCCCGCGCCGGGTGAAGGTCACCTCGACGCGGCTGGCCCGCTCGTCGTCGTCGATGGGGCGGAAGTCGCCGTCGACGCGCCACGTCAGCACGATCCGGTGTGGCGGCTCCCAGACCAGCACGCGGCCCCAGTCGAGCTCGGAGCCGTCGGTGGAGCGCTCGTACCAGCGGCCGCCCGCGCGAGGCTCGAAGATCACCTGCTCCCGCGCGGCGACCAGCACGTGGCTCTCCGGCCACCACTCGGTGGGCCGCCCCGTGAAATGCGCGAAGGCGCGGTCCGCCGGGACGGGGACGTCGACGGACTTGCGGACGGGAGGGACCGTGGTGGGGGTCGCCGGTTTGCTCGCATCCATGGACCCAATCTCGCCCATGTCCGTCGACGTCCTGTCGGGATGCTGTCGAGAGGGCTCAGCCGCGCGCGGCCTGCTCCTGGTCGCGGCGGACCTTCGGGACGGCGAGGGCCGCGGCCGCCCCGAGCAGCGGGAACAGCGCCGAGACCAGCAGGGCGCGGTCGAAGCCCGCGGCGAGGGCCCGCGCGGTGGCGTGCGCCCCGTGCGCCACGTCGGAGGTGTGCGCGGCGGCGACGACCGCGAGGATGCCGAGCCCGAGCGCGCCGCCGACCTGGCGGCTGGTGTTGAGCAGCCCGGAGACCAGGCCCTGCTCGCGGTAGCCGACCTCGGAGGTGCCCGCGACGGTCATGGACGCCGACACCAGGCCCTGGCCGATGCCGAGCACCAGCGTCGGGCCGAACAGGTCGGACAGGAAGCCGGCGCCCGCTCCCGCGCGCGACAGCCAGGCCAGTCCGGCCGCCGACAGCAGCAGGCCGACGACCAGCAGCGGCCGCGGGCCGACCTTGGGCACCAGCGGGGCGATGCCGCGCGCGGCCACGACGATGCCGAGGGACAGCGGCAGGTACGCGAAGCCGGTCTCCAGGGGGCTGTAGCCGAGGACGAGCTGGAGCAGCAGCGTGAACAGGAAGAACGTGCCCCACAGGGCGGCGGTGCTGCTGAAGGCGACCAGGTTCGCCGCGGTGACGGAGCGGTTGCGGAAGATGCCGAGCGGCACCAGCGGGTGCCGCTTGCGGCGGACCTCGTTCACCGCGAACAGGGCCAGCAGGACGACCGCCAGGCCGAGGCTCACGATGATCTGCGGCGAGTCCCAGCCCTCCTTCTCGGACCGGACGATCCCGTACACGAGCAGGATCAGCCCGGCCGTGATGGCGAGGGCGCCGGGCAGGTCCATCTGGCGGTCGTCGTCCTCCTTGCGGGACTCGGTGACCGCGTACGCCGCGCCCGCCGTCAGAAGGACTCCGACGGGGACGTTGACGAGCAGGATCCAGCGCCAGGAGAGCCACTCGGTGATGGCGCCGCCGACAAGCGCGCCGATCGCGCCGCCGCCCGCGGCGACCGCGCCCCAGAGCCCGAACGCCCGGGCGCGCTGGTCCCTGTCGGTGAAGGTGGTGCCGAGGACGGTCAGCGTCGCCGGGGCCATGACGGCCGCCCCGAGGCCCTGGACGCCCCGGGCGGCCAGCAGCGAGGCCGGGTTCCAGGCGAGGCCGCCGGCCAGGCTCGCGAGCGTGAAGACGGCGATGCCGCCGAGGAACACGCGGCGCCGCCCGTAGATGTCGGCGAGCCGCCCGCCGAGCAGCAGGAAGCCCGCGAACACGATGGTGTACGCGTTGATGATCCATTGCAGCGAGTCGGTCTGGAAGTGCAGGGCGGACCTGATGGAGGGCAGCGCGACGTTCATCACCGAGGCGTCCAGCACCACCAGGAACTGCCCGGCGCAGCAGATGGCGAGGACGAGCCCGAGCCGTTCCGTCGTGCCCCTCTCGGCAACCGTCGTATCGGTCGTCACCGAGGATCACTCCTCTTCGGTCGACGGGGCGTTCTCTGACGCCGCGCTTGATAACCGGGAGCGGACGGGGGGAAACGCGTTCGCGCGGACCGCGGAGTACTCCTTTCGACACCGGGAGGGCGCCGAAGGGCGCACGCGGTCGTGGACGTTCCGGACCCCGCCCTTCATCGAACGACGATGCGGTGCTTAGAGAGCGCCTTCCTGGCTAAAGGCGGCGAATGTCATGAATAGCCGCGAACAGATCCACGGAGGTCGGAACTCGGATGCTCCGCTTCAAGCTGCTCGGCCCACTTGAGGTCGCGGGCGGCGGGTCGGCCTTCGCGCCGACCGCGCCGCGCGTGCTGAACACGCTCGCGCTGCTGCTGATACGCACGGGCCGCGTCGTGCCGCTCGACACGATCATCGAGGAGCTGTGGGGCGGCGACCCGCCGCGCAGCGCGGCCCGCACCGCCCAGACGTACGTGTACCAGATCCGGCGCTGGCTGACCGACGAGGCGGCCCCGGCGCGGGACAAGGACATCCTCCTCACCCGCCCACCCGGGTACATGCTGCGGGTCGCCCCCGAGCAACTGGACCTCAGCCGGTTCGACCGGCTGCTCGCCGAGGGCCGCGCACTGCTCCAGGACGGGCACTCCGCCGAGGCCGTGGAACCGCTGTGCCGCGCGCTCGACCTCTGGACGGGCCCCCCGATGGCCAACGTCGAGCTGGGCCCGGTGCTGGAGAGCCACGCGGCGGCGCTGGACGAGCACCGCGCCCACGCGCTGAACCTGCGCATCGAGGCCGACCTGCGGCTCGGCCGGCACCGCGAGCTCATCGGCGAGCTGCGGTCGCTGGTCGCGCTGAAGCCGTACGACGAGTGGTACCACACGCTCCTGGTGTGCGCGCTGGCACGTTCCGGCCGCCGCTACGACGCTCTGGAGGCCTTTCACACGGCCCGCCACATCCTCGCCGAGGACCTCGGGCTCAGCCCGTCCCCCGAACTCAGCGAGGTGCACACCGCGGTCCTCCAGGGCGAGCAGCCCCGGACGCCGCTGACCTGCACCGCGCCCACGGCGGCCGCCGGTTCCGGCACGGCCGCGAGGGCCGTGCCGGGGCCCCGGGCCCCGCGCAACGCCGGGCTGCCGTCCGCGCAGCCCGTCCACTGACCGGCACCCGACTCACCGAAGGGACACATCCGTGCCGACCACCATCGCACCTGCCGAACTGCGGGCCGACATCGACAACTTCTACGCCTGGCACATGCAGCTCCTCGACGCCGGAAGGGTCGAGGAGTGGGCGGACGCGTTCACCCCCGACGGCGTGTTCGACGCCCAGGGCCACCCCGAGCCCGTCCGCGGGCGGGACGAGATCCGGTCGGCGTCCCGGACCGTCGCCGACAAGCTCGCCGAGGCGGGGATCGTCCGGCGCCACTGGCTGAGCATGAGCCACATCGTCCCGGAGGGCGCGACCGTCCGGGTCCGCAGCTACGCGCTGGTGTTCCAGTCGGGCAAGGAGAAGGGGACCGTCTTGCACGCGAGCACCACCTGTGAGGACGTGCTCGTCCCGGACGGCGGTTCCTGGCTGATCAGGGAACGGGTCGTCCGCGTCGACGGGACGGCCTGAATCGGAATGCCCTCGACAGGGATTTCCTGAACACCCGGAAAACGCACAGGAAAGAGCCGGTGGCCCCCATGCGGGCCACCGGCTCTTTCGCCGTTCCGGCTCTAGACGGTCTCCCCGATCCTGGCGTTGACGAACTCCAGGTATTCGCGGGGCGTCTTCAGTTCGGCGGTCTCCTCCTCGGGCAGTTCGATGCCGAGCATGCGCTCCACCTGCGCGGTGGTCTCCATGACGGCCAGCGAGTCGTAGCCCAGCTCGGAGAAGGGCACCTCCAGGAGATCGGCCGAACCGTCCTCCAGGGTCTCCGCCTCGCCCGCCGCCGCGCGCAGGGCGCCCTTCAGATCGTCCAGGGTCAGTTCCTTCACTTTCCGCTCCTTTCGTTCTCCGCGTACCGCTTGGCTGCGCGCAAGGTCGCCGTGCTGTTGGCGCCGAGCGTCTCGCGGATCTTCCTGCGCACCGCCGGCAGGTCCATCCCGCCGGCGGCCTCGGGCAGAGCCTCGGGGTCGATGACGACCGTGTGCCGGGACGTGACGCGCACCGCGCCCTCCCCGGCGGGCTCGAACAGCCACTCGCCGTTGTGCGTGCGCATGACGGGCGGCGTCGTGGTCTGCTTGTAGACGATGCGCTCGCCCGGCACGCACACCCGGCCGGACGCGGTGGTGTGCGCGGAGCCGTCCGGCGACCGTGTGTCCATCTCCATGAACTGGAGGCCGGGCTCGTCCTCGGTCAGGGCCACGCGCAGTACGTGCGGGAGCCGCTCGGGCCACCGGTCGCACTCGTTGACGAAGTCGTAGGCCGCCTCCAGCGGTCCGTGGACGAGTTCGCCGTCGCTGAACTCCAGCGTCAGGCCGGCGGCGGCGTCGGTCTCGGCCGCGCACCGCAGCGCGTCCAGTTCCGCGCCGCTGTTGGCGTCGACTGCCCGGTCGATGAGCGCGAGGGCGTCCGGATCGTCGTCCACGGCGGCGTAGTCGTGGACCAGGACGACGTCGGAGCCGCCGTCCCCGTCCGGTTCGATCCGCCAGGTGCCGTGCATCTCGGCCACCGGGGCGCTCGGCTCGGCCTGCGTGAACGCGACGGTCCGCGCGCCGGGGTCGAGGGTGCGCTCCGACACCCAGGTGCGGAGCGCGCCGTTGGCGAGCGCCCAGATCCGGATGCGCTCCGCGCGGTCGCCGCCGGAGAGCCGGACGGCGTGCACGGTCGGCGGGAAGTGCACCGGCCAGGTCGTCACGTCCCCGACGATCCGGTAGACCGTGTCGGGCGGCGCCGCGATCCGCGTCGCGTGCTCGGTGTGCCGGGTGGTCGCGGTGGTGTCGTCTCGGATGGTCATGGCGCTCCTCAGAAGTTGCCGAGGCCGCCGCACACGTTGATCGCCTGAGCGGTGACCGCACCGGTATCCGGGCCGGCCAGGTAGGCGACCATCGCCGCGACCTCCTCGGGCGTCGTGTAGCGGCCCAGCGGGATCTTGGCCTCGAAGCGGGCCAGCACCTCGCCCTCGGTGACGTCCCAGTAGTCGGCGTAGCCGCGCCGGATGTTCTCCGCCATGGGCGTCTCGACGTAGCCGGGGCAGACGGCGTTCACGGTGACGCCGCTCTTGGCCAGCTCCAGGCCGAGCGCCTTGGTGAAGCCCACGACGCCGTGCTTGGACGCCGAGTACGGCGCCCCCAGGACGACCCCCTGCTTGCCCGCCGTGGACGCGATGTTGATGACGCGTCCCCAGCCGGCGTCCTTGAGCCCGGCCGCGAGGAACGCGCGCGTCACGCGGAAGACGCTCGTCAGGTTGGTGGCGATGACGTCGTCCCACAGCTCGTCGGGGATGTCGGCGGTCTGCCCGCCGCCGCCCCGGCCGACGTTGTTGACCAGGACGTTGATCCGGCCGGCCGCGTTCGCCTCCTCGACCACGTCCCGGACCTGGCCCGCGTCGCGGACGTCGCAGGCGGTGCCGTCCACGTCGCCGCCCTCGTCCCGCAGCTCCTTCACCGTTCGGGCGACGGCCTCGGAGTCGCGCGCGCAGATGAACACCCGCGCGCCCTCACCGGCCAGCCGCTCGGCGGCCGCGCGGCCGATGCCGCTGGTCGCCCCGCTCACGAAGGCGTGGCGGTCGTGCCGTTCACTCATCGTCCCTTCTCCTTCTCATCGGTGGTGCCGTAGCCGGACGGCAGCGCCGCCCGGATGGCCCCGGCCAGCTCGGCGGGGGTCGGGTTGTCCATGACCGCGGTGGTCGGCAGCTCGATCCCGAGCTCGCGGTTGACCCGGTTGCGCAGGTCCACGCTGAGCAGGGAGTCGAAGCCGAGTTCCTTGAACGCGTCGTCCGGTCCGACGGCGCCGGGCTCGGGGTAGCCGAGGATCTCTCCGGCGGTGTCGCACACGGCCGCGGTCAGGACGCGTTCGAGGTCCTCGCCGGAGGCGCCGCGCAGGTGGTCCGCGAGGCCGGTGCCGGACGCCTCGCACTCCTCGGCGGGCTCCGGGACGTCACGGACGAGGTCGGCGAGCATCGGGACCGTGCCCGGCCGCACGTCGCGGACGTCCAGGTGCATGGGCACGAGGTGCTCGCGGGACGACCGCAGGGCCGCGTCGAACAGGGCCAGCCCGCGTTCGGCGGGCAGCGGCGCGATCCCGGTGCGGCGCAGCCGGTCGACCTGCTCGCCGGACAGGTGCCCGGTCATGCCGCCCTCCTCGTCCCAGAGGCCCCAGGAGAGCGAGACGGCGGGCAGGCCGCGGGCGCGCCGGTGGCCGGCGAGGGCGTCCAGCCAGGTGTTGGCGGCGGCGTAGTTGGACTGCCCGGGTGCGCCGAGCACGCCGACCGCCGAGGAGAACAGGACGAACGCCGTCAGGTCCCGGTCCCGGGTCAGCTCGTGCAGGTGCCAGGCGGCGTCCACCTTGGGGCGCAGGACGGCGTCCATGCGTTCGCCGGTCAGGGTCGCGGCGAGCCCGTCGTCCAGGACGCCGGCGGCGTGCACCACGGCGGTCGGCGCGTGCTCGTCCAGCAGGCGGGCCAGGGCGTCCCGGTCGGCGGTGTCGCAGACCGGGAAGGCGGTCTCGGCGCCGAGGCCGGTCAGTTCCGCCTCCAGTTCGGGGACGCCCTCGGCGGCGCGGCCGCGGCGGCCCGCCAGGACGAGCCTGCGCACGCCGTGGTCGCGGACGAGGTGCCGCGCCAGCAGGGCGCCCAGCCTGCCCGTGCCGCCGGTGATGAGCACCGTCCCGGCGGGGCCGAAGGGCGCGGGCGGCGGGACGGTGAGGACGAGCTTGCCGATGTGCTCGGCGTGCCGCAGGGTCCGCAGCGCCTCGGGGGCCCGCCGCACGTCGTACGTCTGGAGCGGGAGGGGCCGCAACGCGCCGTCCTCGTGCAGGTCGAGCACGGTCCGCAGGACCTCGCCGACCCGTCCGGGCTCGACACTGAGCAGGTCGTACGCGGCGTACCGGACGTCGGGGTGCTCGGCCCGCACGGCGCCGGGGTCGCGGATGTCGGTCTTGCCGATCTCCACGAAGCGGCCGCCGGGACGCAGCACGCGCAGCGATGCGTCCACGGTCTCGCGGGCCAGCGAGTTGAGGACGACGTCGATCCGGCCCCGGAACCGCTTCTCGAACTCCAGGTCGCGGGACGAGGCGATGTGGTCGTCGTCGAGGCCGAGCCCGCGCAGGACGTCGTGCTTGGGCGGGCTCGCGGTGGCGTACACCTCGGCGCCCAGGTGCCGGGCGAGTTGCACAGCGGCCAGGCCCACGCCGCCGGTGGCCGCGTGGATCAGCACGCTCTCCCCGCGTCCCAGCTCGGCGATCTCGACGAGGCACTGGTAGGCGGTGGCGAAGACGATGGGCACCGACGCGGCGTGGGCGAACGTCCAGCCCGGCGGCATCGGGACGATCTGCCGGGCGTCTGCGACGGCGACGGGCCCGTGGGAGCGCTCGAACACGCCCGCCACCCGGTCCCCCGGGCTCAGCGCCGTGACGCCGGGCCCGGTCTCGGTGACGATCCCGGCCCCTTCGCTGCCCATGGTCCGCTCGGTGGAGACCAGGCGCAGCGCGACGGCCACGTCCCGGAAGTTCAGTCCGGAGGCCCGGACGGCGATGCGGACCTCGCCCTCGCCGAGCGGCCGTGCGGCCTCGGGCGCGGGGACGAGCGCCAGGTCGTCCAGCGAGCCCCGGCGGGTCACGTCCAGCCGCCATTCGCCCCCGTCCGGCGGGGTGAGGTCGTCGTCGCCGGGATAGTCCGCCAGCCGTGGGGCGTACAACCGGCCCCGCCTGACGGCCAGTTCGGCCTCTCCGGTCGCGAGCGCCTTGGGCAGCGCCTCCTCGGAGCTCCGGTCGCCGTCGCCGTCGATCAGCACGAGTCGGCCCGGCCGCTCGCTGCGGGCCGAGCGAACGAGTCCGGTCACCGCCGCCTGGGCCGGCCCTGCGGACCCGTCGCCCGGGAGGACGCGGTGCGCGTTCCTGGTGAGGACGGCGACGGTGTCGGAATCGGGGATGTCCTGGAGGCTCTCCAGGACGGCCCGTGCCGCGCGGTGGGCGTCGTCCGGCATGGCGCCGTCCAGGTCGGGGACGGTCACGATGTGCGCCGCGGACGGATCGCCGTCCGGTTCGTCCGTCAGCTCACGCCATCGGGTCTCGTAGAGGCCGCCGGGCGCGTTCCCGGCGAGCGGGCGCAGGTCGAGCGACTCGACGACGGCGACCGTGCGGCCTTCGGCGTCGGCGGCCTCCAGCCGGGCCGTGCCGTCGCCGTCCCGGGTCAGCCGCACGCGAAGGGTCGAGGTGTCGGTGGGCCGGCAGGAGACGCCCTTCCAGACGAACGGGACCTCCGGGTGTCCTTCGCCCGGCAGGAGCAGCGGGTGCAGGGCGGCGTCCAACAGCGCGGGATGGACGCGGTAGGCGTCCCGGTCCTGGTCGGAGCCGACCTCGGCGTAGAGGTCGCCGCCGTCCCGCCACGCGCGCCGCAGGCCGCGGAACGCCGGGCCGTAGTGATAGCCGCGTCCGGCGAGCCGGTCGTAGGCGTCGTCCAGGGGCAGCGGTTCCGCGCCAGGCGGCGGCCATTCCTCGGCGCGCCTCGGTTCGGGCTCGGCGTCGTCGTCCAGGGTTCCGGTGGCGTGCCGCGTCCAGTCGGCGGCGCCGCCGGGCCGGGACTCGATGACGACCGACCGGTCCGCCCCGGCCATGAGGCGGACCTCGATCTCACCGGAGTCGGGGACGGCCAGCGGGCGTTCCAGCACCAGCTCGCGCAGGCGCGCGCGGCCGATCCGGGCGCCCGCCGAGCAGGCCATCTCGACCTGGGCTGTCCCGGGCACCAGGACCTCCCCGGCGATCTCGTGGTCGGCGAGCCACGGATGCCGCTCGACGGACAGCCGTCCGGTGCGCAGGAGACCGGCTCCGGGCAGCTCGACCTCGGTGTCCAGCAGCGGATGCTGCGCTTTCGCCGCGCCCGCGACGCCCGCCCCGCCCACGGCCCTGGAAGACCGCCAGTAGCGCCGGGACTCGAACGGGTAGGTCGGCATCGGCACGATCCGGCCCTCGGGGACGAACACGTCCCAGTCCACCGGCACACCGTCGATGTGGGCGCCCGCGGCGCTGGTGAGGAACTGCGCGAGCCCGCCGCCGTCCCGCCGCAGCGTGCCGAGCACGGTCACGTCGTGGTCGCCCGCCGTGTCGGCGATCGCGCGGGTCAGCACGGGATGCGGGCTGACCTCGACGAACCGCGTGTGCCCCGCCTCGATCAGCGCGTGGACCGCGTCCTGGAACCGCACGATGCCGCGGATGTTGTCGAACCAGTAGCGCTCGTCCATCGCCCGGTCGAGCGGCCCGCCGGTCAGTGTTGACCACAGCGGGACGGCCGGGTCGGCCGGGCCGAGCCCGGCGAGGTCGGCGAGAAGCGGGTCGCGCATCGGTTCCATGGCCTCGGTGTGGGAGGCGTAGTCCACGTCCACGCGCCGGGCGTCGACGCCCTCGCCCTGGAGCCGGGCGACGAGATCGTCGAGGGCGTCGGCGTCCCCGGCGACGACGGTGGCGGACGGCCCGTTCACCGCCGCCGTCCACACGCGGGCGGGCAGGTCGATCTCATCCGCGGGGAGGGGCACCGACGCCATGCCGCCGCTGCCCGCGACCTTCCGCAGCGCCCGGCTGCGCAGGCTCACCACCTTGGCGGCGTCGTCCAGCGACAGGGCACCGGACACGCAGGCGGCCGCGATCTCGCCCTGCGAGTGCCCGACCACCGCCGCCGGGCGGACGCCGGCCGACTCCCACAGCCGGGCGAGCGACACCATGACGGCGAACAGCGCCGGCTGGACGACGTCCACCCGGTCCAGCGGATCGTTCTCCAGCACGTCCCGCAGCGACCAGTCGCAGTGGGCCGCCAGCGCCCGCTCGCACTCGGCCATCCGCTCACGGAACACCGGGGACTCGCGCAGCAGGTCGAGGGCCATCCCCCGCCACTGCGCGCCCTGCCCCGGGAACACGAACACCGGTTCGGACGCGTCGCGCGCCTCGGCCCGGACGACGGCGGGCGACCGGTAGCCGCGCACGGCCGCCGGCACCCGGCCCCCGCCCGCCAGCGTCTGCAAACCGTCCATGAGGTCGTCGCGGGTGTCGCCGATGACGACGGCTCGCCGGCGCATGGGTGTACGGGCCGCCAGCGTCCGGGCGATGTCGGCGGGCCGCTCCTCCGGATGCGCGGCCATGAAGTCGCGCACACGTTCGGCCTGCGCGCGCAGCGCGGCGCCGGTGCGGGCCGACAGCGGCAGCGGAACGGGCCCGGGACGGTCCGGCTCCCCGGCGGTCGGTGCCGCAGCCTCCTCCACGATGACGTGCGCGTTCGTGCCGCTGATCCCGAACGAGGACACGGCCGCCCGGCGCGGGCGGTCCGCGCGCGGCCAGGGCACCGGGTCGGTCAGCAGGGCCAGGCCACCGGCGTCCCAGTCGACGTGCTCGGACGGCTCGCGGACGTGCAGCGTGCGGGGCAGCCGTCCCGCGCGCAGCGCCTCCACCATCTTGATCAGGCCGCCGATGCCGGCCGCCGCCTGGGCGTGCCCGATGTTGGACTTGAGCGAGCCCAGCCGGACCGGGGCGCCCCCGGCGCGGGCCGCACCGTAGGTGCGGGCCAGCGCGCCCGCCTCGATGGGGTCGCCCAACGCGGTCCCGGTGCCGTGCGCCTCGATCGCGTCCACGTCGGCGGGGCCGATGCCGGCGCGGTCCAGCGCGTCCCGGATGACCTGCTCCTGGGCCGCGCCGTTCGGCGCGGTGAGCCCGTTGCTGGCTCCGTCCTGGTTGATGGCGCTGCCGCGCAGGACGGCCAGGACGGGACGCCCCGCCCGCCGGGCGTCGCCCAGCCGCTGCAGGACGGCCAGCCCGGCGCCCTCGGCCCAGGCGGTGCCGTCGGCGTCAGCGGAGAACGCCTTGCAGCGGCCGTCGGAGGCGAGCCCCTGCTGGCGGCCGAAGTCCAGGAACATGCCGGGGGTCGCCAGCACGGCCACGCCGCCCGCGAGCGCGGTGTCGCACTCGCCCTGCCTGATCGCCTGCGCCGCCATGTGCACGCTGACCAGCGAGGCCGAGCACGCGGTGTCCACGGTGACGGCGGGACCGCGCAGCCCGAGGACGTAGGCGATGCGCCCGGAGGCGACGCTGGGCGTGGTGCCGGTGAGGCGGTGGCCGCGCGTGCCGTCCTCGGGTTCGGCGAGGCGCGGGCCGTAGTCCTGCGCGGTGGCGCCGACGAAGACGCCCGTGCGGCTGCCGCGGAGCGTGTCGCGGTCGAGCCCGGCCCGTTCGAACGCCTCCCACGCGGTCTCCAGCAGCACCCGCTGCTGCGGGTCGATGCCCGCGGCCTCGCGCGGGGAGATCCCGAAGAACGCCGCGTCGAACTCGGCGGCGCCGTCGAGGAACCCGCCCACGGCGGGCACGTCGGCCGGCTCTCCGAGGTCCCAGTCGCGGTCGTCCGGGAAGGGCCCGATCGCGTCGGTGCCGGCGTCCACCAGCCGCCAGAGGTCCTCCGGCGAGCGGACGCCGCCCGGATAGCGGCAGCTCATCGCGACGATCGCGATGTCGTCGTCCTCCTCGGCGGGTTCGCGGGGCGGCGGTGCGGAAGGGGCGGGGGCCGTCCGGGCCTGCGGTTCCGGCCGCAGGGCGCCGGCGAGCTCCGCGGCGGTGGGGTGGTCGAAGAGGAGGGAGCCGGGCAGGTCCCGGCCGAGGGCGGCCGACAGCCGGTCGCGGATCACGACGGCCATCCGCGAGTCCACCCCCAGCTCCCGGAACGGCACGTGCGGGTCGGCCGCCGCACCGGTCCCGAGGGCCTGGTCGAGCGTCTCGGCCACCAGCCGCCGGGTGTCGGTCTCCGGGGCGGCCGGCGCGGTCTGGTCCGCCGCGGTGTCGAGCCAGTGCCGGTCCCGCTGGAACGCGTACGTCGGCAGATCGACCAGGCGGGCGCCGGTCCCGAAGAAGGCGCGCCAGTCCACCCGCCCCCCGGCGAGGTGGACCCCGGCCGCGGCCGTCACCGCGCCCCGGACCTCGTCCTGCCCGCCGGGCAGGCAGGGCAGCCCGGTCACGGCGGGATCGGAGACGTTCGCCGGGAGCAGGTCGGTGAGCGCGGTGCCGGGGCCGGCCTCGACGAACCGCCGCGCGCCCAGCGCGTGCAGCGCCCGGAGGGCCTCGCCGAACCGGACGGTCCGCCGCGCGTTGCCGGCCCAGTGGCCGGGGTCCGCGAGGCGGCCGGCGTCCACCCGCTCGCCGGTCACCGAGGAGACGACGGCGGGTCCGCCGTCCGGCCGCCGCCAGTCCAGCCCGGCGGCGACGGCGCGCAGCTCCTCCAGCAGCGGCTCGACGAGCGGTGAATGGACGGCGCGGCCGATGCGCAGCCGCCTGGTGCGCCGCCCGGCCCCGGCGAAGTGCTCGGCGGCCGCCGTGACCACCGCCTCCTCCCCCGCGATCACCACCGAGCGGGGGCCGTTGACGGCGGCGACGTCGGCGCGGTCGAGCCGGTCCGCGAGCGCCGCGCGGGCCTCCTCCTCGCTCGCCTCGACCGCGATCGCGACACCGGACGGCAACCCCTCGAACAGCCGCCCCCGCGCCGCCACGAACTCCGCCGCGCTGGCGAGGGGCAGCATCCCGCCGACGTGCGCGGCGGTGATCTCCCCGAGGGAGTGGCCCGCGACCAGGTCGGGCCGGACGCCCCACGACTCCAGCAGGCGGAAGAGCGCGACCTCGACGGCGAACACGGCCGGCTGCACCAGCTCCTGGCGGTCCAGCCGGTCGCTCCACATCGCCTCGGTGATCGGCACGCCGATCGCCGGCTCCAGCGCGGCGCCGACCTCGTCGAGCGCCCGCGCGAACGCCGGATACGTCTCGTACAGGCGGCGTCCCATGCCCGCGCGCTGCACCCCCTGCCCGGGGAACACCATGGCGGTGCGGCCGTCGCGCCTCCTGACCCGGACGACCCCGGCCGCGTCCCGGCCCGCCGCCAGCTCGCGCAGGCCCGTCAGATGGTCGCCGGTCACGACGGCGCCGTGCTCGAACGCCGTCCGCGACACCGCGAGCGACCAGCCGACGTCCCACGCGTCCGGCCGTGTCGCGGCCAGGTCGGCGAGCCGTCCGGCCTGGGCGCGCAGCGCCCGCTCCGACCGTGCGCTCACGACCCACGGGACGGGCCCGGTCGCCGGCGCCGGGGCGGAGGCGTCCCCGGCGCCGGCGCGGGGCGCCTCGGCAAGGACGAGATGGCAGTTGGAGCCGCCGAGGCCGAACGCCGAGACGCCCGCGACCCGCTCCCCGTCCGGCCAGTCGCCGGGACGGTCGTGGACCCGCAGGTGCAGGCCCGCGAGGTCGATCTCCGGGTTGGGGTCGGCGAAGTTCAGCGTCGCGGGCAGCCGCCCGCGCGCCATTGCGGCGGCCGTCTTGATGAGGCCCGCGATCCCGGCCGCGCCCTCCAGGTGGCCGATGTTCGGTTTCACCGAGCCGACCAGCAGCGGTGCGTCCGGCGGACGGGCGGCGCCGAGCACGCTGCCCAGCGCGGCCGCCTCCGCCGGGTCGCCGCGCCGCGTCCCGGTGCCGTGCAGCTCCACGTACTGGACGGCCCCCGGATCGACGCCGGACCGCTCGCAGGCGAGCCGCAGGACCTCCTCCTGGGCATCGCGGCTGGGGGCGGTCAGACCGGGCGTGGCGCCGTCGTTGTTGACCGCGCCGCCCAGGATCACGCAGTGCACGCGGTCGCCGTCCCGCAGCGCCTCGTCGAGCGGCTTGAGCAGCACCGCGCCCCCGCCCTCGCCGCGGACGAACCCGTTGGAGGCCGCGTCGAGCGGACGGCACCGCCCGTCCGGTGACAGTGCGCCCAGCTCCCGCAGCGCCTCGTGGCTCTCCGCCGCAAGGTTCACCTGCACGCCGCCCGCGACGGCCAGCTCGCAGTCACCGTCCCGCAGGCTCTGCACCGCCTGGTACACCGCCACCAGGGACGACGACTGGGCGGTGTCGACGGTGACGCTGGGACCGCGCAGGCCGAACACGTGCGAGACCCGTCCGGAGATGAAGCCGCGGCGCGTTCCGGTCAGCGTGAAGGGCGACGTCTCCGCGCCGGTGTCGCGGGCCTGGAGAAGGCCGTAGTCCTCGGCCATCGCGCCGACGAAGACGCCCGTGCGTCCCCCGTGCAGCGATGCGGGCAGGACGCGGGCGTCCTCCAGCGCCTCCCAGGCGAGTTCGAGCATCAGGCGCTGCTGCGGATCGAGTTCGGCGGCCTCGCGCGGCGGGATGCCGAAGAAGGCCGCGTCGAAGCCGTCCACGTTGTCGAGGAAGCCGCCGCGGCCGGGCGCGCCCGCGCGGCCCTCGGGCGCCGGGCGGATCGCCTCGGCGCCGCGCCACAGCAGCGACCAGAACTCCTCCAGGCCCGGTCCTCCGGGGACGCGGGCGGACATGCCGATGACGGCGATGGGGGTGCTCATTGCGGTTCCAGCTCCTCCGTCGTCTGACGAGGTCGGGCCCGTCGCGGGCCACGGGGTCAACGGCGCGTCAGCACCCGTTCGGCCGCCGAGCGCACGGCGTCGCGCTCGGCGTTGGCGCCCCCGCCACTTCGCCGCTCCCGCGGCGGTCGGGCGACATCCCGATCACCTGGCTGCGTCCGGCGACGACGCGCGGATGGCGGCGGGCGAGCATCGTGAGGCTCTGGCCGGGCCCGGTCTCCACCAGCAGGTGGTCGCCGTCGTCCAGGAGCCGGTCCAGCGCCCCGGCGAAGTGGACGGTCCGGGCCGGCTGCCCGATCCAGAAGGACGGGTCGCACGCCCGCTCCGCGGTGAGAGGGGCGGCCTCGTAGGCCGAGTACAGCCGCACGGACGGCGGCCGCAGGGCGACGCCGGTCCAGCGGTCCTCGGCCCGGGCCGACGCGTCCGCCACGAGCGGGCTGTGGAACGCCTGCCGCGCGGGGACGCGCCGGACCGTCCTCCCGTCCGCCTTCAACCGGGCCGTGGCGCGCCGGAGCGGCTCCTCCGCCCCGGCGAGCAGCAGCTGCCGGGGCGCGTTGACGGCCGCCAGGTGGACGTCCCCGCCGAGCAGGGGTTCCACGTCCCGCACCGAGGCCGCGACCGCGACCATCCCGCCCGGTTCCGTCGCGGCCAGCGCCGGCAGCCGCTCCATCATCAGCCGCATGCCGTCGGCGAAGTCGAAGACCCCGGCGAGCGCGCCGGCCACCATCTCTCCGGCGGAGTGCCCGAGCAGCGCGTCCGGCTGCCCGCACCGGTCCACCAGCGTCCGCCCGAGCGCGTACCCGACCGCGTACAGCAGCGGCTGCGCCACCGTGACGTCGTCGAACTCCGGCGACGGCCGCTCGGCGAGCCACTGGTCGCGCACGTGCGGGCCGCTCGGGCCCATGAGTGCGAACGCCTCGTCCATCGTGCGGGTGAAAACCTCGATGGTGCCGTACAGGGACGCGGCCATCCGCGGATGCTGCGCGCCCTGCCCGGGGATCAGCAGCGCGATCGGCAGCGGACGTCCCCCGCCAGCTCGGTGGTCCTCAGTCATGCCACCTGTCTAGGCCGACCGCGTCGAGGCTCGGCCTAGGGTCATTCGCGTTCGGCACCGCGGGCGGGCCGCGACGACCTGTCCTCGACAGCGTCCTGACAGACGGCTGCGACCCTCGCGGCATGAGGTACGAGGACATCTACGTGGCAGGGATCGGCCGCCACCTGCCCGACGCGATCGAGACGGCCGACGCCGAAAGACAGGGCCTCTGCGCCCGCAAGGACGTGTGGCGCACCGGCATCGAAGCCGTGTGCGTCGCCAAGGAGGCACCGCCGGTGATGGCCGCGGACGCCGCGCGGCAGGCCATCGCGGACGCCGCGGCGGACCCGTCCGACATCGAGCTGATCCTGCACGCCAGCGTCCACTACCAGGGGCACGACCTGTGGGCCGCCGCCTCGTACGTGCAGCGAGAGGCGGTCGGCAACGCCTGCCCCGCCGTGGAGGTGGGGCAGCAGTCCAACGGCGGCATGGCGGCGATCGAGCTGGCCGCCGGGTTCCTGGCGGCCCGGCCCGCGGGGCGCAAGGCGCTCGTGTCCACCGGCGACCGGTTCGCCCTGCCGGGCTTCGACCGCTGGCGTACGGACCCGGGCACGATCTGCGGCGACGGCGGCACCGCGATGGTCCTGGCGCGCCGCGGAGAAGCCCCGGAGGACGGGCCGGACGCGGTCCGCCTGTGCAGCGCGGTCTCCGTCTCCGACCCCGGCCTGGAGAAGCTCGGGCGGGGCACGCGGCCGTTCGCGGACGCCCCGCTCGAGGCGGCACGACCCATCGACGCCGAGACGCCGCGCGAGGAGGCGGTCTCCGAACTCGGCTTCACCGAGGTCCTGCGGCGGCTGCGGGACGGGCAGGTGCGCGCCGTCGAGGGGGCGCTGTCCGAAGCCGGCGTCGAGCTATCGGACGTGGACTGGTTCGTCCTGCCCCACCTGGGCCTGCCGAAGATGAACGTGCAGTTCCTCGAGCCGCTCGGCATCGACCGGGAACGGACGACGTGGGACTGGGGCAGCCGGATCGGTCACCTCGGCGCCGGGGACCAGATCGCCGGGCTCGGCGAGCTGGTCGCCTCCGGCCGCCTCGCGCCCGGCGGGCGCTGCCTGCTCGCCGGGGTCGGGGCGGGCTTCACCTGGTCCGCGGCCGTCGTGGAGCGGACGCGGGCCGGGGCGGGCTGAGCCCCTCCGGATCCCAGCGCGGCCCGGGCCGCCGCTCCGCACCGCGCGGAGCGGCGGCCTCCCCGCCTCCGCGGCCGCCGTCTCCGTACACGAGCACGGCGACGAGCGCCGCCAGCTCCCGCTCGTCCAGACGGCCCTTCACGATCTCCAGGTCGGCGCTCATCGCGGCTCGCTTCCGTACCGGCCGGGACCCGTACCCGGGCCGGCGCTCATTGCGGCTGGTTCCCGTGCTTGCGGCTCGGCCGGGGCAGGTACTTGTCGGCCAGCATGTCCAGCGCGTCGACGATCCGGACGCGCGTCTCGGCCGGGTCGATCACCTCGTCCACCAGGCCGCGCTCGGCCGCGTGGAACGGGTCCATCAGCTCGCGCCGGTAGTCCTCGACGCGGGCCCGGCGCTCGGCCTCGGGATCGTCGGCGGCGGCGATCTCCCGCCGGTACACCACGTTCACGGCGGCCTCGGCGCCCATCACGGCGATCTCGTTCGTCGGCCAGGCGAGGGACACGTCCGCGCCGATCGACCGCGAGTCCATCACGATGTACGCCCCGCCGTACGCCTTGCGCAGGACGAGCTGCACCCGCGGCACGGTGGCGTCGCAGTAGGCGTAGAGCAGCTTGGCGCCGTGCCGGATGATCCCCCCGTGCTCCTGGTCCACGCCGGGCAGGAAGCCCGGCACGTCCACCAGCGTCACGATCGGGATGTTGAACGCGTCGCA
The DNA here is from genome assembly GCF_039529375.1 of Actinomadura napierensis. Taxonomy (NCBI): domain Bacteria; kingdom Bacillati; phylum Actinomycetota; class Actinomycetes; order Streptosporangiales; family Thermomonosporaceae; genus Actinomadura; species Actinomadura napierensis. The sequence continues at coordinate 16,475 of NZ_BAAAMR010000007.1, read as the reverse complement.
GAACTGGACGAACCGGGACGCCTTCTCCGCGGCCGTGATGTCCAGGACCCCGGCCGTCTCCGCGGGCTGGTTGGCCACCAGGCCGGTGACCCTGCCCGCGAACCGGACGAACGCGCACACCACGGTCGTGCCCCACATCTCGTGGACCTCGAACATCTCGCCGTCGTCCACGATCTCCTCGACGACCGCGCGCACGTCGTAGGCGGCCTTGGCATCGACCGGCACCATGTCGCGCAGCGCCGGGCAGGAGCGGTCCGGCGGGTCGGCCGTGGGCTGCTCCGGCGCGAAGCGGGTGTTGTCGGACGGCAGCAGCGACAGCAGGTGGCGCACGTCGGCGAGGCACTCCTCCTCGTCGTCGTACATCGCCTCGGCCACGCCGGTCCGGGCCGCGTGCACCTCGGCTCCGCCCAGCTCCTCATGGGTGATCGTCTCGCCGGTGACCGCGCCCACCACGTCCGGGCCGGTGATGAACATCTGCGCGGTGTCGCGCACCATGAAGACGAAGTCGGTGAGCGCCGGCGAGTACGCCGCCCCGCCCGCGCACGGGCCGAGCATCACGCTGATCTGCGGGATCACCCCGGAGTTGCGGACGTTGCGCTGGAAGATGCCGCCGTACCCGGCGAGCGCGGTCACGCCCTCCTGGATGCGCGCACCCGCCCCGTCGCACAGCCCGACCAGCGGCGCGCCCGCCTTCGCCGCCAGATCCATGATCTTGTGGATCTTCGCGGCGTGCGCCTCGCCGAGGCTGCCGCCGAAGACCCGGAAGTCGTGGGCGTAGGCGAACACCCGCCGGCCCTCGACGAGGCCCCAGCCGACCACGACGCCGTCCGTCGGCGGACGCCTGCGCTCCATGCCGAAGCCCTGCGCCCGGTGCCGCCGGAACGTCTCGATCTCGGTGAAGGTGCCCTTGTCGAACAGCAGGTCGAGCCGTTCCCGCACCGTCAGCTTTCCCTTGGACTTCTGGGCCTTCATGCCCCGGTCGCCGCCGGCCTCGGCGGCGGCGCGGCGCTCGGCCTCCAACCGGGCCACGCGGGCCCCCATCTCAGACACTCCCATACCCTCCGTCGGCGAAGACCAGCGGTTTGGCGTCGCGGAGGCAGCCGGCGGCCATCACCAGGCCCACGACCACGCGGTGGTCACCGAGCCCGATGGCGTCCACGAGCCTGCAGTCGACGAAGCCCGCCGCCTCGGCGAGCACCGGCGCTCCCGTCGCCGCGGTGACGACGTCCTGCCCGGCGAACCGGTCCACCCCGGGCGCCGCGAAACGCCGCGCCAGGGGTTCCTGGTCGGCGCACAGGAAGCTCACCGCGAAACAGCCCGCCCGTTCCACCACCGGCCATGTCCGCGACCCGGATCCGATGCAGAACAGGACGAGCGGCGGCTCCAGCGAGACGGAGGTGAACGAGTTCATCGTCGTCCCGGCCGGTCCGTCGCCGGAGTCGGCGGCGGCCACCGTCACTCCGGTGGCGAAGCCCCGCATCACCGAACGGAACTGGCTGGCCTCCACGGGTCGGGTCTGGCGAAGCACGGCGGTCCCTCCGCTGGGCGAACGGTCGCCGACAACGTAGGCCGCCCGCGTCGAGCCTGGTTCGCGTCCCGTCAGAGCGCGGCCGGCCGTGCCGGGCTCCTAGAGCCTGTTCTGCGGAGGTTCGATGAGACCCGCGAGAACCGCGCGGTTCACCGCGTCGAGCCGCGAGCCCGCGCCGAGCTTGGCGAAGATGTTGCGCAGGTGGCGCTTGACCGTCGCCTCGGTGAGCGCGAGCCGGTTCGCGATCTGCCGGTTGGTGAGCGCCCGCGCGGTGAGCTCCAGCACCTCCCGTTCCCGCTCGGTGAGCTGGGCGGGCTGCGCCCCGTCGTCCTCGGGCAGGCTGCGCCGGGAGACGCTGAGCACGATGCGCTCGGGATCGTCCACCGCCTGGATCGCCGCGACCAGCTCGTGCCGCGTCACCGTCTTCAGCAGGTAGCCGCGTATGCCCGCCTCCAGCAGCGCGCGCAGCAGTTCGGGCCTCTCCTGCATGCTGAGGACGATGACCTTGGTGCCCGGCGACTGCCGCCGGATGCGCCGCACCGTCGTGACGGCGTCGGTACCGGCTCCGCCGACCTCGAGCAGGACGACATCGGGACGGTGGTCGGCGACCACGGTGACGGCCTCGTCCCCGTTGCCGACCTCCCCCACCACCCTCAGCCCGCTGTGCTCTTCGAGGATTTCCCGCACACCCTGCCGGACGAGGGTGTGACTATCGACGATCAGAATGGTCCGCGGCGTCAAGACCGCCCCCGCGATCCGGCGTCCGTCCGTTTCGGCCGATGGAGACTCTTCACTGGTAATGCGAGGGCGTGCTCTTTGGGATATTCACTCATGAAGGCTCCGATCGGCGCGCTCTGGTTACCGTTCGAGTCCGGACGGCGCCCGTATCGCCACCCATTCCGCAGTATTGCGCTATCGAGAGATCAATCGACTTGAGAAACCCACCCCGTTATCCGTCAGCGACCCAACGGTAACATGCACCGATCTGGCCCGCCACCCGCCGACCGCCTTTAAAGACGGCGCTACATACGTGCCAACGCGACCGGTATCGCGTCCTTCCCGAACGGCCGACTTCACGGCCCCGGGCCTCTCGGCCGGCATCCCGCCGCACGGAGGGGAGGCAGCGCCCGGCCGCCCCTGCACGCCGGGGCCGTCCCGGCCCCGCACGCCGGGACGATCCCGTGCGACCACCCGATCACTCACCGCCGAATTGTCCGGCCGGATTCCGCGCACGCGGTGACGGGATGACCGGCGATGCGCACCGCAGAATGCGAGCGTCGACCGATCCCCCAAGGTCCTTGCCCGGAGCCGCCGATTGTCACTCGACCGCACTGCGGTCACTGAAATCGCGGATGGCGCGCCACACCCGCGCGGGTGTTTCCTCCTGCGCGAAGTGACCGGCATCAGGCAATAGCGCGGCCGTGACATTCCGGACGCCCGCGTCCCGCAGCCCTCGCCCGTACGCGCCGATCTCACCGCCCTCCTCGGCTCCCCGCAGGTAGAGCAGCGGCGTGTCCACCGAAGGCCCCTCGGCGAAGGCGGCATTGTCCCGCGCGTCCTGGTCGAAACTACGGTAGAGATCGAATCCGGCGGTCAGCGAGGCGTCGTCCCGATAGGCCGCGACGTGGGCACCCCTGGACTCCCGGGTGATCCTCGCCGGATCCGCCGACAGCGCGTCGTAGAAGTAGTCGAAGTACTCGGCCTGTCGTCCCCGGACCAGAGCCTCCGGAAGCGACGCCACGGCGTGCAGGCCGAAGTGCCAGACACGGGGATCGCCCACCACCTCCGGCCAGGGCGGCACACCGGGGATCGCGGTGTTCATGATGACGACGTGGCCGGCGCGGTACCGCCGCAGATAGGCATAGGCCGCCATCCCGCCCGCGTCGTGGCCGACCAGCGTCAGATCGGCGAGACCCAACTCTTCGACCAGTTCGTTGACGACCCCCGCGATGAGTGCCTTGGACCCCCCGGGCACACGCCCGGCCGATTCGCCGATGCCGGGAAGGTCGATGGCGATCAGCCGGTCTTCGGTGGAGGCGGCACACATGACGCCCGCCCACGTACGCCACGACTCCGGCCAGCCGTGCAGGAACAGGTACGGCCGCCCGGCCGGGTCGCCCACCTCTACGACGTGCAGGACGACACCCCCGACGGCGACGTGCCGGTGACTCCGCGTAGTAGTCATGCTCCATGTCTACCAAACCAACATGAACCATGTTGACTATTCTGGTGCCCATGAGCGGCATCGGCTACGAACGCGGAACCCCCTTCCTGCTGGCCCGCCTCGGCTCACTCGCAGCCCGCGCCTGGACTGCCTTCCTGGCCGACTACGGGATCACCCAGACCCAGCACGCGGTCATGATCGCGATCAGGGAGCAAGGGCCGGTCGGCCAGCGCCGCCTCGCCGAACTCGCCGCCATGGACGCCCGCAACATCGTGGCCGTGCTCGACTCGCTGACCGCCGCCGGCCTCGCCGAACGCGGCCCCCACGACACCGACCGCCGCCGCCGGGTCGTCAGCCTCACCGCGTCCGGAACCCGCCTCATCAACACGATCGGCCAGGCCGCGGCCCACGGCCAGGACCACTTCCTCCGCTCCCTGAGCCCCGCTGAACGCGACCATCTCAACGACCTGCTCCAGCGCCTCTACAACGCCCACGTCCACGCCTGAAACAAGCCGCCCGCCAGTCGGCGCCGGAGACCGACGCGACGCGGCGGTCGCGTTACCACTGGACCCCCGCCGAAGGCGAGGCGCTCATCTGCCGCTCGACGCCCGAAACCGACCTGGTGCTGGACATGTGAGCCGCCGCCCCCAACGGCCCACCGTCACCGCCTACATCTCGCTAGCGTGACCCTCACACCAGATACCTAGTGAAGCAATCTTGCCAAGCAGCGCCGGGGGCCGACATGAACGCCAGCCCCGGCACCGCACGGAAAGGGCGCCGTGACCGAGACAGCCCAGCCCGAGACCGACACGCTCGAGCGCGACCCCAGCCGGGTCATCACCTTCAGCGATGGCGTGATCGCCATTGCCGTCACCCTCCTCGTCCTGGAGATCCACCCACCACAGGACACCCGGCATTTGCTCCGCGGACTCGGCGAGCTGTGGCCGTCCTACAGTTCCTACGTCATCACGTTCATGCTGATCGGGCAGATCTGGGCGAACCACGACGTCATGTTCGACCACATCCGCCATGCCGACCGGCTGGTGCTGTTCCTCAACACCCTGCTGATGATGGACATCGCGCTCCTGCCTTTCGCCGCAGGAGTCCTGGCCGATGCGTTCCGAGACGGACACGGACAGCGGACCGCCGTAGTCCTGCACGGACTCTCATTCGAACTCGCGGCCGCCCTGTTCAACGTCATCTGGTGGCACGCGAGGCGCCGCAACCGCCATTTGCTCGCAGACACCATCTCCCCCGCCGGCGTGCAAGCGGTCAGCCGACGCTTCCTGCTCGCACTCGCCTGGATCGGCGCCGGAACACTGCTCGGCGCGTTCCTTCCGCCGCTGGGCGTAGCCGTCATCGCCGCGTTCATCGTCTACTACTGGCTGCCGATCTCCGGCGAGATCGGCAGCACCCAACCCCACCCGTCACCAAAGCAGGCCCCCGCGCCGACGCCGCCCGATGCCGAAGGACCGACCACCCATGATCGACCCCGGCGCGATCACTGAAGAACGGCACGTCGACCGCCCGGACGCCGTCAACGCGGCCCTCACCAGCCTCTGGATGTCGGGGGCGGCGACGTGAGAAGTGGGACAGACGAGAAAGGAAGAGGGGACGGGATAGCCGTTCCCGCTCGATCGCCGCGCGGAGCTGCTCCGCCGTTGCGGGGCGCGGGTGGCTTCCCTTCCGCTCAGGCCGCCGCGTGGCGACGGCTGGCCACCGCCGCGGGGGCCTACCGCGGAGCGTAAGACGAGCTGCGTGGCGCCGCCGGGCAGGCGCGCGCCGCCGGTGTCGATGACGACATGCTCTGAGCATGGGCGGCGGCAAGGATCGGCCACGACGCCGCGGGCATGGCGCACGCCGGCGCGGCCGTCGTCCTAGTCGCCCGCGACGGCGAGGCGGCGAAAGTCGTCGACGCCGCACTACGTGCCCACGGCACCATCGACGCCCTCGTGCACAGCGCCGGAGCGTTCGAGAACGGCATGGCCGACACGGGCTTGGAGGCGCTCGACCGGTTAGCGACCAATCGTCTGGTGATGATTTACGGTGCACTGTATGGCGGAAACCGGGGCGGGCGGCCAATCGGTCACCGAGGTTCAGGAGGTGCCGGATCGGTGAGCGAGTGGACGCTGAGCAGGGGCTACGACAGCAATCTGGGAGAGGTCCGGTGGGAGCGGCTGGGCGATCCCGGTGCCGAACCCCTCGTCCTGCTCCACGGCACGCCGTTCTCCTCGTTCATCTGGCGTGACATCGCCCGCGCCATGGCCATCAGCCGTTCGGTGTACGTCTTCGACATGCCCGGTTACGGCTCCTCCGCCATGTCCCCGGGGCAGGAACTGTCGCTGGACGCACTCGCAGGGGTCTTCGCCGAGCTTCTCCGGCATTGGGAACTGACCCGCCCGGACGTCATCGCGCACGACTCCGGCGGCGCCATCGCACTCGGCGCGCACCTCGACCGCGGGGTGCCCTACAAGCGCCTGGCGCTCGTCGACGCGGTGTCGCTGCCGCCGTGGGGAAGCGAGTTCTTCGCCCTGGTCGCAGAACACGCCGAAGTGTTCCGGCGGCTGCCGGGGCCGCTGCACCGAGCCCTGCTCCGCGAGTACGTCGCCACGGCCAGTTCCCCTGGACTGCGCCCGGACGTGATGGACGCCCTCACCGCCCCGTGGCTCGGCGCGGACGGACAGCCCGCCTTCTACCGCCAGCTCACCACGCGCCGCGCCGACCAGTCCTACACCGACCGCATCCAGGACGGCTACGCCACCATCAACCTGCCCGTCTTGGTGTGCTGGGGCGCCGACGACACCTGGGTCCCCGCCGACCGCGGCCGCGAACTGGCCGCTCTCATCCCCGGCGCCGAACTGCACATCATCGACACCGCAGGCCACCTGCTGCCCGAAGACCGCCCCGCCGAACTCACCGCCGCCCTACTCGACTTCCTAGAAGAAGACGCCGCCTGAGGCCGACCGACGCACCGGTGCCCGAACTCGCAGACATTGATCTTCCCCAGGGGCAGTGGAACGGTGTCGAAAGTGGACGACATCCGGTGCTCGTTCTGAGGTGCAGAGCCACGCGGCGCTGCCGGCCCTGCGAGGCGGGGGCAGCGTCCTGTTCGTCAGCCCGGTGGCCGAGCGCGTCGGCGTTCCGAGAATTAGCGCCCCTCATTGGCGATGCGCCCGCACAAGGAAGTGAAGTCTTCTCCCTGATACGGGACAGTGAACTCGAACGCAGGTGCCGATCATCCGGTTGTCGAGGGCGGCCTGCTCGGCTGTCAGCACCGGTCTTGTGGTGCCACCGGCTCTAGGCTTGTCTTTCCAACCTCTGGCCGGAGGTGTGCTTGTCCGAGGATGTGCATGGCCCCTCATAATGAGAGCGTGTTCCCCCCGAGCAGCCCGTGGGCGGCCATGGTCTGCGCTGGTGCCGATGATGCCGACATGTGGCGGGGCACGGCGATACTGATCAGTGAGACGCACCTGCTGACGTGCGACCATGTGGCCACCGGCGACGACCTCTGGGTCGAGTTCCCCCTGGCCGAGCACAATGACGAACGCCGTATCAAGGTGGCCCACGTCGAGCGCGCACCCCGGTACGACCTTGCGCTGCTCACCCTGGGGGAACCGGCGAGAGTACCCGCCGCTCCCTTGCGGCACACCGCACCGGACGGTCTGCTGGACCGCGCCTGGTCGGCCTTCGGGTTCCCTATCGGGGAACCGCATGGCAACGACGCCCACGGCACCGTCGGAGGCAGCGTGCTCGGGCGCGGGTTCGTCCGGCTCGACGCCCATCCCGGCTCTCGCAACGTGCTGAGGAAAGGGTTCAGCGGAAGCGGCGTCTGGTCTCCCGACTACCAGGCCGTCGTGGCGGTCGTCGTCCTCGAACACGAGGGGGACGGCAAGGCGATCACCATTCACCGGGCGGTCTCCTGCTTCCCGGACGCGGGCATCGAAAGGATCAGTTCATGGAGTCCGGCGGACGCCGACGGATCGGCGCGGTCCGCCTGGAGCCTGCCGCCGGACCCGAACCAGGCGCTTCACTGGAACCCGCGGGCAAGGGGAGTGCTGATCGACAGCGAGCCCGGCCACCGGTTCCACGGCCGCCGCGCGGCGCTGACGCGGATCGCGGACTGGATGAACAGCGCGTCTCCCGACTACCGCGTGCTCGTGGTCACGGGCGCGCCCGGAGCGGGAAAATCGGCCGTCCTCGGCCGGATCGTGACGACCGCCGACCCCTCGCTCCACCGGCGGCTGCCGCCGGACGACACCGCCGTCAGGGCCCGTCCCGGCTCGGTGCATTGCGCCGTCCACGCCAAGGGCAAGACCGCGCTCGAGGTGGCCGCCGAGATCGCCCGCGCGGCCTCGCTCCCGCTCCCCGCGCGGATCGGCGACCTGCCACCGGCGTTGCGGGACGGACTCGGCACACGGTCCGGTCCCTTCTGCGTCGTCATCGACGCCCTCGACGAGGCGAGCACGCCGGTCCAGGCTCGTGCGATCGTCACAGAGCTCGTGCTGCCGCTCGCTCAGACCTGCGCGGACGCGGGCGTCCGGATGATCGTCGGCACCCGGAAGCACGACGATGCCGGCGACCTGCTCCCTCTGTTCGGCCTCGCCGGGCTGGAGGTCGATCTCGACGCCCCCCGCTTCTTCGACGCGGCGGACCTGATCGCCTATGTGCTGGCGACGCTGGAGCTGCGCGGCATGGAGCGTCCCGGAAACCCGTACGCCGACCGGCCGGCCGGCGCCGCGCTGGCGGCGCGGATCGCCGCATTGGCGGGCCGTAATTTCCTCGTCGCCGGGCTCGTCGCCCGCAGTCACGGACTGTACGACCAGGTACCGGCCGACCCGGAGACAGTGACGTTCTCGGACAGAGTGAACAACGCCCTGGACGAATTCCTGCGCCGAGTCCCGCCCGTCGAAGGCGTCCCGGCCGCCGACATCCTCACCGCACTGGCCTTCGCCCAGGCGCCGGGCCTCCCGGTGCCGCTGTGGTGCGTGGCGGTACGCGTTCTCACCGGGACGACGCTCAGCGAGCGGCAGTTGGAGCGGTTCGCGCGCTCATCCGCGGCCAACTTCCTCGTCCGGTCCGCCGATGACACATTTCAGCTCTTTCACCAGTCGCTCAACGACACCCTCCTGGAGGACCGCGCCCGGATCACCGGCCGCGCGGACGACCACCGAGCCATGGCCGCGGCCTTCCAGGACCATGGTGCGAGCGTCGGCTGGGACAACGCCCCCGAGTACCTGCTGCGCTCGCTTTCGGTGCACGCAGCCGCCGGCGGCGTCCTGGACACGCTCCTCGACGACGTCGGCTTTCTGCTCCACGCGGACCTGGAGCGTCTACTCGCGGTCGGGGATGCGGCGCGGAAACGGCGCGACCGGATCCAGTTGCTGCGCCTCACACCGGACGCCCTCGGAGCGGGCCCTGCCGAGCGCCTTTCCGCATTCGGCCTGACCGAGTGCATGGAGAGGAGCCTCGGACGTGACTTCTCCAGGGCCGCGCGATCTCGGCGAGTGCCGTACCGCGCGGCATGGGCCGTCTCCCGCGTCAGGACGGAACTCGGCGCCTACACCGAGCACACGGGCCCGGTCCATGCCGTGTGCACGCTCCGGGAGCCCGGCGATCGCACGCTTCTGGTCTCCGCCAGCGGGAGCAGCCATGGCCGGGACGCCGCACTGCGGATCTGGTACCCCGCCACCTCAACGACTCAGCACGCCATCACCCTCACCACGGAGCACGTCTCCGCGATCTGTGAGCTGCCCGGACCCGAGGGCCGATCGCTCCTGGCCATCTCCACCGCGGCCAACTGGGGCGCCCAAGCGGGCACGTTGCGGATCTGGGATCCGGAGACCGCCACCACCGCCCGCACCATCGCCCTCGACCACGGCTTCGCCGAGATGTGCGGAGTCTCCAGGCCGGGGGAACGGCCGGCCCTGGCGACGATCACGAAGGGGCGTGTCTCCATCTGGTGCCCCGAGACCGGCACGACCGTCCGCTCGCTGGACCACGACGAGTGGGTGACGGCTCTGTGCGCCTGGACGCTGCCCGATGGACGCGTCCGCCTGGCCACTGCGGAGCATCCGTCCGGCCCCATCCGGAACAGCACGGTGCGGATCTGGGATCCGGAGACGGGCACCGAAGTCCAGACCCTGCGAGATCCGCAGGGGGCCGCCTCGATGTGCGGCTGGACGCGGCCGGACGGCCGCACCCTGCTCGCCACCGTCAACGCTCAGGAGGAAGTGCGGATCTGGGACCTCGCCACCGCCGAGATCGTTCGCGTCATCACCACCTCGAGCTGGCCGAAAACGATCACTGCGTTCACCGGTCCCGAGGGCGAGACCCTGCTGGCCGTCGGCGGCAACGACCGGACGGTGCGAATCTGGAGCCCCGACATGACCGCTCGTGCCGACGCCGACCCTGGGAAGGTGGCCGCCGTCTGCGCTCTGGACGAGCCGGGCACGCCGCCCCTCCTCGTCACGACGGACCATTACGGCGCCGTGCGCATGTGGGATCTCGGCACCGGATCCCATATGCGCACGCTGGCCGATACCGGCGAGTGGACCAGCACGCCCGTCGCGAGTGCGCTCCCCCGAGCGGGGGCCGGCACGCTGCTGGCCACGGCGGACAACGGCCATTCGGTGACCGTCTGGGAGCCCGCTGCGGCGACCCCGATTCGTCAGCTCGGCCACCCCGCTCGCGTACGCCGTGCCTGGGCCGCGCCGTGGCCCGGCGGCCGGACAATGCTGATCACGGACGCCGAGGACCGCGTGGTGCGGATCTGGGACCCGGACACGGGCACGGTGCTCCATTCACTGGCGAGTGAATCGCACTACGTGCTCGCGGCTTGCGCAGTGCCCGCACCCGGTCCTCCCTTGATCGCCGTCTCCTATACCGACGGTTCGGTACTGCTGTGGGACACCGCGGAACGAGCGGTCACCAGGGCGTTCACCGATCGCGCGTACGTGTTCACGATGTGCCCGGTGCCGTTGCGCGACGGGCGCGTCCTGCTGGCCACGACCGGCAACGACCACGTCCTGCGGGTCAGGGACCCGCGTCGGCCGGACGAACCGGTCGTCACCATGGGGCACACCGGCCTGTTGAACGCGCTCTGCACCGTCCCGGGTCCGGATGGCGACCCCTTCCTCGTAACCGGTGGGAAGAACAACACGGTCCAGGTCTGGGATCTCAGCGGTCGCAAGCTGATGGCCATTCCCGTGCTGCGCGAAGTGCTCGCGATGACCGCGGTCCCTTCGGGCCTGGCCATCGGCATGGACCACGGCGTCCTGGTGGTCAATCTGTCCATGGACGCATGACAGACCACAAAGTGCGCTCTCCGGCAGTGGTACTGCTCAGGACGCGCCAGTGTCCTGCGCCTCGCCCTCCGGAGGCTCTTCGGCGGGAGCCTCCTCGACCGGCGCGACCGGCGCGGGCGCCCCGGGACGCCAGACGAGCTTGATCTCGAAGTTGGCGTCCGTGGCGGCCTGGGCGACCATCCAGTTCGTCTTGCCGGTGACCTTGACGCCGAACTTCACCTCGACCTCGTCCGGCGCGGCGTCCTTCAGTTGCTCCAGAACGACGCGAGCCGCCCCCACCACGGGCTCGACCGCGTCCCGTACACGTCCCGCGACCTCACTGACTCCCGCCGGCCGGAACCCGGCCTCCGGGACGGTCTCGAACTCCACCTGCGTCCCGTCGTCCAGCTGGTACCGCACCACCTCGGCCATTCGCCCCTCCTAGCGTCTCGGCGCACACCACGTCCCACAGACGCTGCCACGTCCACGAAGGTTCAGCCCGTTTGCATCGTGTGCGGAGGCGTCACGGTTCCAGCGGATCTCGATGTCGAAGGGGTCTGGGTGAGCGGGCCATAATGGTCGTCACCTCTGCGTTGAAGGAGCTGCGACGATGGGCGACGCCGGTCCGAAGCCGCGGTTGCGTGCGCCGGCACGCAAGGCTCTGATCACTGCGGCAGCGGTGAAGATCTTCGCCGAGAAGGGATATCACGGCACGTCTCTGGGGGAGATCGCGGCGGCCGCCGGGGTGGCGCGGACGGTGCTGTACGACCACTTCCCGTCCAAGCGGGTGCTGCTGCTGACGGTGATGCAGGAGGAGAACGCCTCGCTGATCGAGTTCGTGGGGGCCCGCATCCGGGCCTCGGGTACCGCCGCGGAGCGGATGCGTTCCACGATCGAGGCCTACTTCAGCTTTGCTCAGAGCCGCCCGGATGCCCGGCGCCTGCTGTTCGACCGCACCGGTGAGGACGATCCGGAGATCCAGATCGTCCGCCAGGGCATTCGTGAGTCGCGGACGCATGCGGTGACGGCGCTGCTGGCCGAGGACATCCGCACGGTGGGCGTGGAACCCGGTGAGCCGATCGCCGAGGCGATGGTCGAGCTCATCATCTCGGGTTTGGACGGGGTGGCGCAGTGGTGGGAACGCAGCCCCGACATGTCCAGGGAAGTGCTGGTCGAGGGCGCGATGCGGATGTTGTGGACCGGGCTCGGGCATGGGAGACACGGGGGCTGAAGGAAGGCTCCGGGGCGACGACGCCTCCCTGACCAACAGGCCGCCGTGCTCGGCCCGAGGCGCCTGGCTGCTTCACGTGTCCTGCTCGGTGGACGCGCCTCACGCTCACCTCACGCCGGCGTCGTGGTGGTCGTACGGTGTGCCGGACGCTCCCGAGCGGGCGGCGACTTTGGTGGCGAGGGCGACGCCGGTCCGTTGCCAGGTGTCGCCGTGGCGGGCGCGCGCGTTCATTCTGCGGCGGGCGTTGGGCAGCCGGTCGCCGACTCTGCGGATGGTCACGTTGAGATGGACGAGGCGCTCGGCGATGCTTTGCCAGGGTTGGAGCCGCACCGTTGCCAGCGGGGAAGCGCGCAGCAGGGCCCGGACGAGGGATTCGCCGGTGAGAGCGGAGACGAGGCCGATGATCGGGGCGGCGGCGTGGATTTGCAGGCGGCGCAGCATCGGGTTGCGGCTGAAGGTGTGATCGCCGGCGGCCTTGATGGTGATGTCGGTCCATTCGGTGGGGCCGCCGGCGGTGAGGATCATGTGGTGGGCCACGTGCAGGCCGTCGATGGCGTTGCGCGGGATGAGTTCGTCGGCGACGCCCATCAGGTGGGCGATGTAGGCCCAGTACTCCATGACGGCGTCGAGGTCGGCCGGGCTGATCCGTCGGCCGTGGGCGTGGTCGAACAGGGGCGGGAGAAGACCGAAGGTGACGGCGGCGCCCATGGTCATGGCGTTGGAGATGGGGTTGCCGTGCCGGGCGAAGTGCTCGTCTCCCCAGATGCGGCGGAGGGCGAGCCGTGCCTGGGCGTGCATCAGCCTGACCCGGATGATGCTCTTGAACACCGAGGAGTGGCGGTCGGCGCCTCCGGGCCGGGTGACCTCGCAGAACCAGGTGACGGTTTCCAGTTCGCGGCGGCGGAAGTCGGCGAGGAATCTGCGCGTCTGCCCGGTCGCCGCGGACACTTCGGCGCCGACGAAGGTGCCCATCGCGTCGCTGAGCATCATGGTGAGCTTCCCGGCCAGGGAGGCGTTGATCCACAGGCGGCGGCCCCGCTCCCAGCGGTCGGCGTCGAGCCAGCCCGGGGGGTCGTCCAGCTGGTGGAACAGGGCGACCAGTTCCGGCGGTGGGTCGGTGACGGCGTCGATGCCATGGTCGAGTGCCCGGTCGAGCATCCGGCGGCCGCGTGACGTCCCGAGCCGGGTGAAGGCGCGGACGAGGGCGTCCATGAGTTCGTCGCCTTGCCAGCGGTGGTCGTCGAAGAGCCGGGTCAGTGGTGTCCGCACGGGGACGGGCCGCACCGGGATCCAGTGGGAGAATTGTTCGACGTGCGGTCTGGTCAGCCAGAGGAGCGACACGGTCGCGGTCTCGGGTGCCGGCCGCAGTTCCATGCCCTCGCGGTAGTAGTAGTCGTGAGGGTGCCGGGCGGCGTCCGGCTGGGCAGCCGAGGGGCTGTTGCGCATAGAAATCGGATACTCCAAGCTCCGGCGGTGGCGGGCCTCGCTATGAGCGCGCCGGGTCGGTGTCACGGCGTTCGGTCGGTTGGACGGTTGCTCGCCGCGGTCGCGCGGGTGGAAGGGTCGGCTGCGGTCCAGTCAGCGGCTGGGGTCCGGCTTGGCGTTCGAGGCGGGTGGCCTCTTCGCGCAGGCGTGCGGCCTGTTCACGTGCATCCGAGGACGGGCTGGAGGTCTGGGGCTCGGCGGGGTCGTCGTCGTGGAGTCCGTCGAGGATGATGAGCAGTTCGCTGGTGCCGAGGCCGGCCATGGGTTCGCCTTTCGGTCAGTGTTCGAGGTGGTAGTCGGCGGGGTCGAGGCGGCGGGTGCGGCGGCGGTAGCCGGTCATGGACCCGGGCCAGTTGTTGGTGTTGCGGTGGTCGGCGTCCAGGTACCAGCTGTCGCAGCCGCCCTGGTTCCAGACGGAGGTGGACAGGCGCTGCTGGGCGGCGGCGTCGAAGCGGTCCAGGACGTCGGCACGAACCTCCATGGAAGTGACGCCGCCGGCGAGCAGACGGGCGGCCTGGACGATGTAGGCGGCCTGGCTTTCGAGCATGTGGACGACCGACCCGGACCCGACGTTGGTGTTCGGGCCGTACATAAGGAAGAAGTTGGGGAAGCCGGTGACGGCGAGGCCGAGATAGGCGCGGGCGCCGTCCTTCCAGGCGGCGTTGAGTTCGGTGCCGTGCGTGCCGATGACGCGCATGGGGGCGACGAAGTCCTGGGAGCGGAATCCGGTGGCCCAGATGAGGGTGTCGAAGGTGTGGTGGTCGCCGTTGGCGGTCCGGGCGCCGTGCCGGGTGAATTCGGTGATGGGGTCGTCCACCACGGCGACGTTGGGGCGGTTGAGCGTCGGGTAGTACTCGCTTGAGGTGAGGATGCGCTTGCAGCCGGGCTCATAGCGCGGAGTGAGGCGGCGCCGGAGCCGGGGATCGCGGACCGAACGCAGGGCGTACCGGCACAGCAGGCGGATGGGGGCCGACAGGACGCGGCGGCCGCGCGGGGAGATCAGCGCGGGGTTGAGGACGAGCTCGAACCACAGGAAGATGCCCAGCCGCGACAGCTTCTGCACCACGGGGACGCGCCGGTTGAGGGCGTGCCGCCAGCGCGGGTAGAGGTGGTCGGGTTTGCGGCTGATCCAGTGCACCTCGACCTGGAAGACCGTCAGCCGCTCGGCGGCGGGCGCGATCAGCGGGACGAACTGGATGGCGCTGGCGCCGTTGCCCACCACGGCGATGCGTCTGCCCGCCAGTTCGTGGCTTTGATCCCAGCGTGCCGAATGGAACATCGTCCCGCCGAACCGGTCCTGGCCGGGCAGGGGCGGCACGGCCGGGTTGGACAGCTGCCCGCACGCGGCGACGAGCAGGTCGTGGTCGTGGGTCTCGCCGTCGCCGGTGTGCAGGCGCCATCGTCCGGTCTCGGTCTGGAATTGGGCGTCGGTGACCGTGGTGCGGAACCGGAAGTGCGGCATGAGGCCGTACTTGGCGGCGCAGTGCCGCAGGTAGCCGAGGATCTCGGGTTGCCCGGCGAACCGGCGCGTCCAGTCCGGCTTGGGTTCGAAGGAGTAGGAGTACAGGTGGGACGGGGCGTCGCAGGCGGCTCCGGGGTAGGTGTTGTCGCGCCAGACGCCGCCGGGGCCGTCGGCCTTGTCGAACACGGTGATGTCGGTGAAGCCGGCCCTTTTCAGGGCGATGGCCAGGCCGATCCCGCTGAATCCGCTGCCGACGATGGCGATCGAGACCTCGCGGCGCGTCATGCGCATCTTCTCGGCCCGGCGAGGCCGCTCGTCCCGCGATGGGCCGCTTCCGCCGCCCGCAGTTTTCCGACACTCATGTCGGTTAGGGTGACCGCACCGGCGGAGGGGAGTCAAGGCGATGGACGAGAAACCGCCCAGAACGCGGATGCGGGGGCCCGCGCGCCGGGCGGTCATCACCGCGGCGGCGCTCGAGGTCTTCGCCAAGAAGGGCTACCACGGTGCCTCATTGAGCGAAATCGCAGTTCAAGCAGGTGTCGCGAGGACGGTGCTGTACGACCACTTCCCCTCCAAGCGCAGCCTGCTGCTGGCCGTCATGCAGGAGCAGAACACGGCGCTGATGCGCCACGTCGGCGCCCGCATCGCTGGAGCAGGATCGGCCGAGGCCCGGTTGCGGTCCACGATCGATGCGTATTTCAGCTTTACCGAAACAGGATCCGCCGGCCGCAGACTCCTGTTCGACCACGTCGACGAGGACGATGCGGAGATCCGGACCGTCCGGCAGGGCATCCGCGAGTCCCGTGCGCGCGCGGCGACGGCCCTGCTCGCCGAGGACATGTGCGCGCTGGGCGTCGATCCGCGCGAGCCGATCGCCGAGGCGATGGTGGAGTTCATCATCGCCGGCCTGGACGGGGTGGCGCAGTGCTGGGAGCGCAATCCCGAGATGCCCAGGTCCATGCTGGTCGAAGGGGTGACGCGGCTGCTGTGGAGCGGCCTTGGACGTGCCGAGTGAGGCTGCCCGCCATCACGGCCCCGCCTAGACCGGGATCGCCCGAAGGGGTTGACGCCATACCGCGGCGTGTTCATAGTGAGGGGCCATCCGCAACCGACGTCAGTGTCGGTTAGCACCCCCACCCCCCAAGGAGTGCGCCGTGGAGGACACGACTCCATCGCAGAACGCGTCATCCCCGACCGCGTCGACCGGGCCGGCGCAGGGCGGGCAGCCGGGCACCGGCGGGCTCGACCGCCGCCAGTTCGTCACCGGAGCCCTCGCCGCCGCCGGTGCGATCGCCGCCGCCCGCGCCCTCGTCACCGGCAAC